>DASYUS010000474.1:0-3639 GCA_036000945.1 Allostellaceae bacterium | reverse complement strand
GACGTAATACGAGCCGTCGGCGCAGCGGAGGATGTAGAACCAAGCGCTCAACATTGCGGCTCCTGCTAATGTGCGTCCTTCGAGGCCTCGCTGGCGCGAGGCGCCTCAGGATGACGAAGGGCGCCGTCGGAGACCGGTCACCCCACCTTCACCAGCTTTTGCAGGCTCCTGAGGCCGGGCGGGATCTCTTCGCCGTTGGCGCGGACGCGGCGGCCCCAGTTGGTGTAGGAGACTTCGCCGACATAGATGTCGCCGCGCGAATCGACGGCGAGGCCGTGCGGCGAGATGAACTGGCCGGTGGCGAGGCCGGCATGCTCGTGGCCGAGCCGTGCCAGGAGCTCGCCCTTCTGCGTATAGATCGAGACCCGGGGCCCGCAGCCGGGCATGTCGATGTTGACCGCCATGTCGGGGCCGATCTCGCCGATGTAGAAGCGCGGCGTCGGCGTGTGGTGGTCCATGCAGAGGCCCGAGGCGCGGTGCATGTTGACCCACTGCGTCTCGTACTTGCCGTTGCCGTCGAACACCTGGACGCGGTGGTTTTCGCGGTCGGCGACATAGACCCAGCCGTCCCTATCGCAGCAGATGTTGTGCGGGATGTTGAACTTGCCGGGGTCGGTGCCGGGCTCGCCCCAGGCGCTGACCCATTTCCCGTCGACGGTGAATTTGTGGATGCGGGCGTTGCCGTAGCCGTCGGAGATGTAGAGGTGGTTGCCGTCCGGCGACATCGCGGTGTGGGTGCAGCGGTGAAACGGCTCGCCGCTCATATAGGGCGACGGCTTGCCGGGGATGCCGATGGTCAGGAGGATCCTGCCGTCGAGCGTGCACTGGCGGACCGTGTGGTCGGCGTCGTCGGTCAGCCAGATCGTCTCGTCCGGCGCCATGAAAACGCCGTGCGCGCGCGGAAAAATCCCCTCGCCCCAGGTGCGCAACAGGTTGCCCGCGCGGTCGAAGACGCACATCGGGTGCTGGCCGCGGTTGAAGGCGTAGACGTTGTCGTTTTTGTCGACGCCGACGGCGGCGACATCGGCGTTGAACTCCATCCCGGGCGGCAGCTTGGCCCAGTTGTCCTGCACCTCGTAGCGAAAGCCGTCCGTCCCCAAGATGACCGCCATGGCGGTTTCCTCCTGTTATGCCGTCCCGATTATAGGGGCCACGGATCGCGACACAACGCATGGACGGGACGCGTCGCTGGCTTGACGAAGGCGGCGCCAAGGCTCACATTCCGTGCATGCGAGCAGCGACGCATCGCGCCCTCGATCGGCGAATTACCGCCCCGGGCCCTGCAAGGGTCCGGGCCGAGTTGACTCGCCGCCAACCTGTCGAGGATTTTCGCGATGTCGTCTGCCATGCCACTTGCCGCCGCCGAGCCTGACGGCGACGCCTCTTCCCTCACTGTTGCTTTTTCCGTGCAGGCCCGCGCCGAGCCCGGGGTGATGCCGCGTGTCGTCGAACTGTTTGCCAAGCGCGGCCTCGTGCCGCAACAATGGCACAGCACGGCAACGGGATCGGTGCTGACGATCGACGTGCAGGTCGGCGGCCTCGGCCGCGACCTCGCCGACTATATTGCGCGCTGCCTGCGCCAGATCATCGGCGTCGAGACCGTGTTGACGAGCGACTCTTACGGCGCCGGCTGAGCCCATCCGATGTCCTTCGCCGACCGCATCCGCGCCTGCAACAACCACGACCCGGCTCGCGTCGTCCCGTTTGTTGCCGAAGGGCGGCGGATCGGCTGGCTGCGCCGCGATAATGCGGCAGCGCTCGCCCGGTTTCCGGCGGTGTTCACGGTCGCGCCGGAGCGGGTGGAGCTGGTGGCGCGGGGTGACGCCGACACGGTCAGCGCCGCTGTCGATGCGGTGGTCGAGGCGCTCGTCGTCGAGAACCTCGTGCCGAAATGGCGCAACGAAACCTTTGACGTCATGGCGCGCTGGGGCGACCCGCCGGTCTTCCGGCTCGACCGCGGTGCGGTGCCGTTTTTCGGGGTGCGCGCCTACGGCGTCCATCTCAACGGCTATCGTCGCGACGGCGGCCGGCTCCACCTGTGGATCGGCCGTCGCGCGCCGGACAAGCGGATCGACCCCGACAAGCTCGACAACATCGTCGCCGGCGGCATCGGCAACGGCCATGGCATCGCCGCCACCCTCGTCAAGGAAGCCGAGGAGGAGGCAGCGATCCCCGCCGAATTGGCGCGGCGCGCGACCCCGGTCGGCGCGGTCAGCTACTTGATGGAGAACGACCTCGGCATCCGCGACGACGTGCTCTTCGTCTACGACCTCGAACTGCCGCCGCAGTTCGTCCCGCAAAACCGCGACGGCGAGATCGCCGAGTTCACCCTGATGCCCGCCCAAGCTGTCCTGGATCAAATCCGCAGTACCAGGAACTTCAAGTTCAACGTGAATTTGGTGATTCTCGATTTCGCACTGCGGCATGGGTTGATCGAGACCGACGATCCGGAATATCTGGCGGTCGCCAGCGGCCTTCACCGCCCGCTCGACCCCTAAATTGTCGTCCCGTCTGCGATTTGGTTGAACGGTGGATTCCGGCCTTCGCCGCAATGGCGATTATTGGGTGGCGGCTGCAATCACATCTCCCGGTGTCATACCCGCCGCGCGCATCGCCCGGACCGAAAGCGCGCCGTCGCGCTTGGCAAGGCGTCTTCCATCGGCGTCGGTCAGCAGCTTGTGATGGCGGTAGCGCGGTGTCGGCAGCCCCAGCAACGCCTGCAGCAAACGGTGGATATGGGTCGCGCTGAATAGGTCGGCGCCGCGGGTCACCAGCGTCACGCCTTGCAGCGCATCGTCGACAGTGACGGCAAGGTGGTAGCTGGTCGGCATCTCCTTGCGGGCGAGCACGACATCGCCGAGCGCCGCCGGGTCGGCCGCTACCGGGCGGCCGTCCTCGTGCCAGACGAGCGGCCCGGTCCGCGCCACGGCCGCCGCGACGTCGAGGCGCAGCGCGTAATCCGCCGCGAGCGCACGCTTCTCAGCACGTTCGATGGCGCCGAGGCGCCGGCAGGTGCCGGGATAGGGTGCGCCTATCTCGCCTTGCGGCGCGCCGCCGGCGCGGGCGATCTCGGCCTGGATTTCGCGCCTTGTGCAGAAGCACGGGTAGAGCAGCCCCGCCGCTTCGAGCCGGGCGAGCGCCGCCTCGTAATCGGCGAAATGCTCGGATTGCCGGCGGATCGGCCCGTCCCAGTCGAGGCCGAGCCAGGCAAGATCCTCGACGATGGCCTCCGCGAATTCCTGACGGCAGCGGGTGTGGTCGATGTCTTCAAGGCGCAGCAGAAACCGCCCGCCCGCCTCCCGCGCCGCCCGCCAGCCTTCGAGCGCCGAGCGGATGTGGCCGAGGTGCAGATATCCGGTCGGGCTTGGCGCGAAGCGCGTAACGACGGCTTCTCCGAAGGCGGGGCGGCTCAAGCGACGGTCTCCCTCGGGACCGGCGCCCCCTCCCAGTAAAGCGCTTCGAGCGACCGGCACAACCCGGCGACGTCGCAGGCGGCGCTCCGGCGCAGCCGGTCGCGCATTCCGGTGCGCAGAGCCGCCAGCCTGCCGGGGGTATCGGGCGCGTTCGCCAAGGCGATGGCGGCCGTCTCGAAACCGGACCGATCTGCCGAGACAAATTCGCCCAGCCCGCCGGCCAGCA
>DASYUS010000473.1:0-3674 GCA_036000945.1 Allostellaceae bacterium | reverse complement strand
GTGACGCGGTGGGCCATCGCCACCGCCTCGGCGCAGGCAGTGGCGCCGTCGTACATCGACGCGTTGGCGACCTCCATCGCGGTCAACAGCGCGACCTGGGTCTGAAACTCGAAGAGGTATTGCAGTGTGCCCTGCGCCAGCTCCGGCTGGTAGGGCGTGTAGGAGGTCAGAAACTCGCCGCGCTGGATCAGATGATCGACCGCGGCCGGGACGTGATGGCGATAGACGCCGCCGCCGAGAAAGAACGGCACGCTGCCGGCGGCGGTGTTTTTCGCCGCCATCGCGCCCAGGCGGCGCTCGACCTCCAGTTCGCCCATCGCGCGGGGCAGGTCGAGGAGGCCGTCGCGGCGCGCCCCCGGGGGCACGTCGGCAAAGAGGGCGTCGATCAACGGGACACCGATCGTCGCGAGCATTTCCCGACGGTCGGCGTCGGTCAGCGGCAGGTAGCGCATTAGTGCTGCTCCGCGACAAAGGCCTCGTAGGCCGCTTCGTCCATCAGCGCATCGAGCTCCTTGGGGTCGGCGAGGCGCAGCTTGATGAACCAGCCATCGCCCATCGCGTCGGCATTGACCTTCGCCGGATCGCCGACGATTGCATCGTTGATCGCGACGACTTCGCCCGAGACCGGTGCATAAACTTCGCTCGCCGCCTTCGCCGATTCGACGATCGCCGCCTCCTTGCCCTGCTCGACCTTGCGGCCGATCTCGGGCAATTCGACGTAGACCACGTCGCCCAATTGCGACTGCGCGTAATCGGTGATGCCGACGACCGCGGTGTCGCCCTCCTGGCGGACCCATTCGTGGTCCTTGGTGAATCGCGTGGCGCTCATCGGGTTCTCCTCACTGAGTGGGGCGGTAGTAGCGGGTCGGGACGAACGGCAGCGGCACGATTCGCGCCGGCCGGGGAACATCGCGGACGACGAGCGAGAGGGCGCTGTCCACCGCCGCATGGGCGCTGACGATATAGCCCATCGCGATCGGTGCCCCGAGCGAGGGGCCGAACCCGCCGCTGGTGACCTGGCCGACCGGATTGCCCGCCGGATCGAGGACCATCGTGCCCTCGCGCGCCGGGGCGCGGCCCTCGGGGCGGATGCCGACGCGCCGCCGCGCCGGGCCAAGGGCGAGCTGGCGCAGGATCGGCGCCGCGCCGGGAAAGCCGCCCTCGGCACGGCGCCGCCGGGCGATCGTCCAGGCGAGACCGGCCTCGACCGGGGTGGTGGTCTCGTCGATGTCGTGGCCATAGAGGCAGAGCCCGGCTTCGAGGCGCAGAGTGTCCCGCGCCCCGAGCCCAATGGGCGCTACCTCGGACTCTTTCAGAAGCGCCTCGGCAACCGCGACGGCATCCGCGGCCGCCATCGACAATTCAAACCCGTCCTCGCCGGTATAGCCCGAGCGGGTGACGAAACAGCGAGCGCCGGCGATGCGCGCCTCCGCCGCGCTCATGAACGCCATCCGCTCGACATCCCGTGCAAAGCGCGCGAGGACGGCGGCAGCCTGCGGCCCTTGCAACGCCAGGAGGGCGCGCTCGAAGCGCGGCTCGACCGCGATCGCCCGGTTGAGATGCGCTTTGAGATGCACGAGGTCGGCCTCCTTGCGCGCCGCGTTGACGACGAGCATCAGCCCGTTGTCGATCCGCGTCGCGATCAGATCGTCGAGGATGCCGCCCGCCTCGTTGAGCAGCAGCGTGTAGCGCATCTGGCCCGGTGCCAGCCCTTGCAGGTCGCCCGGCACCAGCGCCTCCAGCGTCGGCGCTGCTGCGTCGCCACGCAGCGCGATCTGGCCCATATGCGACACGTCGAAGAGGCCGGCCTTGGCGCGCGTGTGGAGGTGCTCGGCGATGATGCCGCCCTGGTACTGCACCGGCATCTCGTAGCCGGCGAAGGCGACCATCCGGGCGCCGAGCGCGCGGTGCAGATCGTGGAGCGGGGTGCGCTGCAGCGGCGCCGTTTCGGCAGGATCGGACATCAGGCGCACCTCCGCGAAGCGGACGCGGATGCGTCCGGGAGATGCCCCCTCTGTCGTGGTCCCTGAGAGATTCACCGCGGCCGGCCGCCTCCTGCGACCGGGCCCGCGGCTTACTCCTTCGGTGTGCGGCCAAGCCCTGAAGGCTCACCCGCCGCTTTCCAGAGCGCCCTTCCGCCCGCAGTCCTTTTGCCTGAGAGTTTCCGGGGCGGTTGCTCCTTCGGCGCCGCGCTGCCTGAGGGCTTCAGGGCGCGACCTCTCCTGCGGGCGTGCATACGGCGCCCTTGTGTAGCACTGTGGGCGGGCGCAGGCCAGCGGATAGGGAGCGGAGTTCCATCAAGGGGGGGGCGTTGAAATGCAATCCCCCGGAATGGGGTTTAATCCTCGCTCTCGCCAGCGCCGCCGAGGTGGCGGCTCGGCTCCATCCGCTCGTGCAGAATGCGGACGATCTCGACCAATCCGGGCTTGACCGGACGGTAGTAAACCAGGTGCACCGGCCGCCTCACGGCCGCCCGGCGATCGGTCTGCCGCACCTGGCGAACGTGAAGGCTGCGCAAACCCGGCGCCAGCTCGCTGCGCTCTCGTGTCGTGCGGCCCTCCGGCTCGACCGCCACCTGGCGAATGGCGCGCGTCAGCAGCCCCGCATAGCGGCTTTTGGCGTCATCGCCCCACCTCTCGCCGCTGGCGGCCAGGATGCGCGAGATGTCGGCTTGGGCGCGGCGCGCCAGGCGAAAGGCGCCGTGGCGCTCAGGGCGATCGGCTTGGGGCAACCCCGCCGAGCCCTTCGATGTAGGCATCGAGATCGGCGTCGTCGATCTCTGCGAAATCCCCATCCGCAAGGTCGTCGATGCCGGCCCGGATCTGCAGCCGCAGTCGCTCCAGCTTGAGGGCGTCTTCCTGCCGGCGTTGCTGCAACGCGCGCAGCGCGTCGCGGATCGCCTCGTTTGCGTCCTGATATTCGCCAGCCCGGACGATTCGCTCGACGAATTCGTCCTGCTCGTGGGTCAGCGTGATCTTGCGTTGCGGCACTGTTCAATTCCCCACGAAAGAGCCCCTTATCTATGACGAAATTCGCCAGTGTCACCAGCTCGGCGACAAATCAGGCGAAAATGAAAATATATTTCCGCCAGCCCGACGGCGGGGTCAGCGGCCGCGGAAGTGGCGGTAGAATTCGACGATCTCGGGGTTTTGCTGAAAGCCGAGTACGATGTTGAGATCGCCGACGTTGGGGCCGGCGAGCGGCAGCATTTCCTCGATATGGTCGGTGACGCCGGCCCGCCGGGCGTTGACCGGGATATCGATGTGGACCGCGTACGATCGCTTGCTGAGGATCGCCTGGTCGGGGCCGGTAGCCGCGACGAAATATTGCAGATCAACGCCAGTCCCGCCGCCAGCCGATGGGCCGCGCTCACCGATGATCACGACATCGAGCGCGGCGCGCAGACCACCGCTCGCCCGATCGCATTTGATGCTGACATCGCTGAGGACGCCATAGAACGCGACCCCTGTCGGCTGACGCGCCGCTCCGGGGGCAAACGCGGCGGTTTGCGAGAGCGGACGCAGGATCGCGGCGGTCGGGCATGAGGCCGCCGGCGGGCCGCTTGATCCAGAGGAAGAAAACAGCGATGAGACGGTGCTGCACCCGGAGAGTGCCGCACAGCCGAGCAGCACGAGCGCCAAGCGGGCACGCATCATTCGACGAGGCCGCCGCTT
>DASYUS010000472.1:0-5947 GCA_036000945.1 Allostellaceae bacterium | reverse complement strand
ATGAAATGCCGTTCGCGCACTGCCTCGCGCGTGTGAAGCCCGAGCGCGAGAAGCTACGACGGGAAGCCTACCGTCGCCTCTGGTGGCGCCACGTGGAACCGCGGCCCGGAATGTGGCGAAAGCTAAATGGCTTAGCGCGCTACCCCGTAACGCCTCGCGTGGCGAAGCACCGCATTTTCGCCTGGGTACGATCGAGCATCGTTCCAGACTCTCGACTTTTCGCCTTTGCAAGAGCGGACGACTTTTTCTTCGGTGTGCTTCAAAGCCGAATTCACGTTGCGTGGTTTCTTGCGCTTGGATCACGGCATGGGGACGGCAGCGAGGGTGGCCGTCCGACCTACAACAGTGAAACCTGCTTTGGCGCGTTCCCCTTCCCCGAAGGGCTAACACCGAACATCCCGGCGTCCGACTATGCCGCCGATCCGCGCGCCGTCGCGATCGCCGCGGCGGCGAAGCGGCTCGACGAATTGCGCGCGGCGTGGCTGAACCCGCCCGATCTGGTCGAGCGCCTGCCCGAGGTCGTGCCGGGCTATCCCGACCGCATCCTGCCCAAGAACCCGGAAGCCGCGGCGATCCTCAAGAAGCGCACGCTGACCAACCTTTACAATGAGCGTCCGGCCTGGCTCGACCACGCCCAGCGCGACCTCGACGCCGCGGTCGCCGCCGCCTATGGCTGGCCGGCCGACATCGGCGAGGAGGACGCGCTGGCCCGCCTCCTGGCGCTCAACCTCGAACGCGCCGCCGCCGGCCGTTGAACCGCCGGTGATGATGGCGGCGACAACGCTGTCTCAGTTTGAGCTGGAGCGCGGCGGTGCGTCCTTCGAGACGCCCGCTGCGCGGGCTCCTCAGGATGACGTTTTTTCTTAATGCTATCATAGACTTATCGTCATCCTGAGGAGCGCCCGAAGGGCGCGTCTCGAAGGACGCTCGGCAGCGATGCAAGTTGAATTTGAGGCGGCGCCGATAGAATAGCCGCAATCGCGTGCCATTGTTTTGTCCGGGCAATGGCGCGAGGGGGTGCGGTGAGATAGATCAGGTGAGGGCAAACGGCAATGCAATCGCCGGTTGGTTTGCCGGGGCCCGCGCGGCGGTCGGTGGCGGCGGGCTGCCATGCGTCATCGAACCGTCACACGGGGGTTGACGCGGCGGGATTCGACCTTATTCTCGTACTCAGCATAAGCGCTGGCCGGCCGGGACGCCCCGTCCGGCTTTTCCGGACCCGCATAATGCTCATATGGAGCATAAGACATGCAACCACGCCTCGCCGAGACCCCCGCCCCCCGTCCTGCGGCGCCGTTTCCGCTGCCCGAGCTCTACAGCCGGGTCGAGCGTCACGTGCCGCCGGTCGAATGGCCGCTGCTCGCCGAGGACATCGCGGCGATCCTCAAGCTGAAGCGCGAGAGGAACGCGGTCATCCTGGCGCACAACTACCAGACCCCCGACATCTTCCACACCGTCGGCGACATCACCGGCGACAGCCTCGCCTTGGCCCGCGAAGCCGAGCGCACCGACGCCGATGTGATCGTCCTCGCCGGGGTGCATTTCATGGCCGAGACCGCGAAGCTGCTCAACCCCGGGAAGACCGTGCTGATCCCCGATCTCGAAGCCGGCTGCTCGCTCGCCGCGTCGATCACCGCCGACGACATCCGGCTGATGCGGGCGCGCCACCCCGGCGTGCCGATCGTCACCTACGTCAACACCTCGGCCGCGGTGAAGGCCGAGAGCGACATCTGCTGCACCTCGGGCAATGCCCGGAAGATCATCGAGGCGTTGGGCGCCCCCAAGGTGATCATGCTGCCCGACGAATACCTCGCCCGCAACATCGCCGCCCAGACCAAGGTCGAGATCATCGCCTGGAAGGGCCATTGCGAGGTCCACGAGCGCTTCACCCCGGAGGACATCCGCGAGTTGCGCGCGAGCCACCCCGGCATCACCGTCTTGGCCCACCCCGAATGCCCGCCCGAGGTCGTCGCCGAATGCGACTTCGCCGGCTCGACCGCGGCGATGGCCGATTATGTCGGGCAGAAGCGGCCGGCCCGGGTCGTGCTGCTGACCGAATGCTCGATGAGCGACAATGTCGCGCTGCAATATCCCGACCTCGATTTCGTCCGGCCGTGCAACCTCTGCCCGCACATGAAGCGGATCACGCTGAAGAACATCCGCCACGCGCTCGAAACGATGACCCACGAGGTGACGATCGCGCCCGACATCGCCGACCGGGCCCGCCAGGCCGTCGAGCGCATGCTGGCGATCGGCTGAACGAGCCGAGTCGCTCTAAACTCCGTCATGCCCGCGAACGCGGGCATCCAGGGCGGGTGACGCGGGGTTGCCCTGGACCCCCGCTTTCGCGGGGGTGACGCGGCTCCGGGAGGGGAACCTGATGCTGCGCCTTCTCGTCGAGCCGATCGTCCGGGCCGCTCTCCTCGAAGACCTGGGCCGCGCCGGCGACATCACGACTGATGCGATCGTCCCGGCCGACGCGCCGATCGAGGCGGTCATCAAAGCGCGCCAGCCGGGCGTGCTGGCCGGGCTGGAGGCGGGGCTGCTGGCCTTCGAATTGCTCGACCCGGCCCTTGACATCGAGGTCCTGCGCGCCGACGGCGGCCGCGTCGAGCGCGGCGATGCGGTGGCGCGCCTCGCCGGGCGGGCGCGGCCGGTGCTGGCCGCCGAGCGGACCGCGCTCAACCTGGTCTGCCGGCTTTCCGGGGTCGCCACCGCGACCCGTTCGCTGGTCGATGCGATCGCCGGGCACAAGGCGCGCATCGTCTGCACCCGCAAGACCACCCCCCTCCTGCGCATCCTCGAAAAGGAGGCGGTACGGCAGGGCGGCGGCGCCAACCACCGCTTCGGCCTCGACGACGCGATGCTGATCAAGGACAACCACATCGCCGTCGCCGGCGGGGTCGGTCCGGCGCTCGACCGGGCGCGCGCCCATGCCGGCCATCTCGTCAAGATCGAGCTCGAGGTCGATACCCTCGATCAGCTCGCCGAGGCATTGGAGCACGGCGTCGATGCGGTGCTGCTCGACAACATGGACCCCGACATGCTGCGCCGCGCCGTGCGGATGGTGGCGGGGCGCGCGGTGACCGAAGCCTCCGGCCGCATCACCCGCGAGACTGCACCGGCGATCGCCGCCGCCGGCGTCGACCTGATCTCCTCGGGCTGGATCACCCACAGCGCCCCGATCCTCGATCTCGGGCTCGATATCGAGGCCTAGAGCAAATTTCAGGGTGGTTGTTGGCGGCGAAGGGCTCGCGGAGCAAATCAGGCTCGCTCCAATCCCGGGTACCTCTAGAATCTTGCCGAGTTGGGTGGAGACAACTCAGCATTGCCCTAGAAATTGTCGCGCCACCCGGCCTCGGGGTCGAGCTGGCGGCGCAGGCGGGTGGCGGCGGCGAGCGCAAAGCGCAGGGTCAGGGCGCGGCGCCGGGCAGGCGCCAGCGGCGTCACCGCGCCGTCGCGCAACACCGCCGCACCGAAGGCGTCCGCCACCATCAGGCCACATTCCTCGGGAATGAGGAGCGCGGGAAACTCGCTGGGTACGGCGAAATAGAGCCGGTCGGCGAAGTCCCGGTAGTGGGCCCATTTGCGATCGGCGCGGAAATCGGAGACCGAGCTCTTGATCTCGACGATCACCAGGTCGCCCGCTTTGCCGAGCGCGAGGATGTCGGCGCGGCGCCGGTTGGCGAGCGGGAATTCGACGAGGCTCGCATAGCCGAGCTGCTCCAGCGCGCGGCAGACGCCGCGCGCCAGGAGGGCGGCGGATAGCGGCTCGGCGACCATCATCAATGAGACCCCCGAAGGCAGGCAGCTTGGCCGGCAAGCATAATCTGCCTAGATACCAGCGGCGAGTGTGAGGGATCACCACATGGCGGCAAACCGGCTCGGCTTCCTGCGCGACGCATGGCGCCTCGCCTGGCCCTATTGGGCCTCCGACGAAAAATGGTCGGCTGGCGGGCTATTGCTGGCGGTGGTCGCCCTCAACCTGATCTATGTTTGGCTGACCGTCCGCCTCAACCAGTGGAACAACGCCTTTTACAACGCCCTGCAGGAATACGATTGGCCGGTGTTCTGGTGGCAATTCGCCATCTTCGGCATGATCGCCGCGGCGATCATCGCGGTCCTGGTCTACCAATCCTATCTGCAGCGCATCCTGCACATTCGCTGGCGGCTGTGGCTGACGCAGCATTTCCTCACCGATTGGCTCGGCGACAAGGCCTATTACCACATCCAGCTCGACCAGACCGCGACCGACAACCCCGACCAGCGGATCGCCGACGACCTCAACAGCTTTACCGGCACCAGCCTCGATCTCTCGGTCGGGCTGCTCAACGCCGTCGTCACGCTGTTCTCGTTCCTGTTCATCCTGTGGACGCTGTCGGGGCCGTTGCTCATCCCGTTGGGTGGCGACTATACCTTTACGATCCCCGGCTACATGGTGTTCGCGGCGCTGATTTATGCGGTGCTCGGCACGCTCCTGACGCACTGGATTGGCAACCCGTTGGTGCGGCTGACCTTCGACCAGCAGCGCTACGAGGCCGATTTCCGCTTCAGCATGGTGCGGTTGCGCGAGAATGCCGAGAGCGTAGCGTTTTACGGCGGCGAGGCGCGCGAGCGGGCGATTTTCGAGGGGCGGTTTGCCAATGTCGTGGCGAATTGGTGGGATCTGATCCGCCGCCGCAAGCGGCTGGCCTGGTTTACCACCAGCTATCAACAAGTGGCCGTGGTCTTCCCGTTCATCGTCGCCTCGCCGCGCTATTTTGCCAAGGAGATCCAGCTCGGCGGTTTGATGCAGATCGCCTCGGCCTTCGGGCGGGTCGAGCAGTCGTTGTCCTTCATCATCACGAGCTACACCGAGATCGCCCAATACCAGGCGGTGGTTCAGCGGTTGCAGGGGTTCCGCGGCCGCGTCGACGATATCGTCGCGCAGCGTCAGGGGCCGCAGCCGATCGCGATCGAACGCGGCGAGCCGGGCCAGGGGGTCGAGGTCGCGCAGCTCGATCTGCGGCTGCCCGGGGGCGAACTGCTGCAGGAGGAGATTGCGCTCGCCGCGCGGCCCGGCGAACCGGTGCTGGTCACCGGGCCGTCGGGCTCGGGCAAGAGCACGCTGTTGCGCGCGATCGCCGGGTTGTGGCCGTTCGGCGGCGGGCGGGTGCGGATTGCCGAGGGGCGCGTGCTGTTCCTGCCACAACGCCCCTATCTGCCGCTCGGCACGCTGGCCGACGCGATCGCCTACCCGCCGCTCGATCGCCCGCCGCCGCGCGCCGCGCTGGAGTCGGCGTTGCAAGCGGTCGGGCTCGGCTACCTCGTCGATCAGCTCGAGGTTGACGGCAACTGGGCGCAGCGCCTGTCGGGCGGCGAGCAGCAGCGCGTCGGCTTTGCCCGGGTGCTGCTGGTGCGCCCGGACATCGTGTTCCTCGACGAGGCGACCTCGGCGCTCGACGAGGCGGCGGAGGCGGCGCTGTATCGGCTGTTGCGCGAGGCCGAGTGGCAGCCGACGATCGTCAGCGTCGGCCACCACGGCACGCTG
This sequence comes from Allostellaceae bacterium, assembly GCA_036000945.1. Taxonomy (GTDB): domain Bacteria; phylum Pseudomonadota; class Alphaproteobacteria; order ATCC43930; family CGMCC-115725; genus DATARH01. The sequence continues at coordinate 417 of DASYUS010000472.1, read as the reverse complement.
AGGCGGTTCCACGAGGCCGTCGTCGACCTCGGCCGCTACCCGGCGAGCGCGGCGGCGACGGGCGGTTGATGCCGCGCTTTCGCCGCTCAGCGCTCGTCCCTATCTTATGTCGTCCCGGCGAAAGCCGGGACCCACGTCTCACCCGCTCCGCAGCGGCATAGTGGGTCCCGGCCTTCGCCGGGACGACAGGTAATTTGGGGAGCGCGCAGGCAATGAGCGCCGATGACGATGACCCGCTGCGCCGCGTCCGGCTCGACAAGCTGGCAACGCTGCGCGGCATGGGGATCGAACCCTATCCGGTCAGCTTCTCGCGCACCGCCGAGGCGGCCGAGCTCGACGAGCGCCACGCCGGGCTGGCGGCCGGCGCCGAGACCAACGACAGCGTGCGGGTCGCCGGGCGGATCCGCGCGATGCGCA
>DASYUS010000471.1:0-2925 GCA_036000945.1 Allostellaceae bacterium | reverse complement strand
GGGCCTTTCTCGGCTACGAAATCGGCTTTGCTGTGAACCCGGTGCTGGCCGGCCAGGAGGTCCCGCCGCTGCTGCTCGACCGTGACGCCGACCCGGCGCCGCGGCTCGGCTGGAACACCTGGATGCCGTCGCCGGCACCGCCGGTTGCGGGCATTCCGCGTCGCGATGCTGACGAGGCGGTGTTCGAGGCGGAGATCGTCGAGGCCGAAGAGCTCGCCGGGCGGGCATCACGATGAGCGCGGGCATCGGCAATTGGGGCGGCGGCTATGTCACCGACATCGCCTATCTGCCCGGCTATTACCGCCACCAGTCGCCGCTGCACCTCAACCTTGCCTGTCTCTTGGGCGGGGTCGCCGGCATCGATATCGGCCCGGATACCCGACTGACCTGCCTCGAACTCGGCTGCGGCCAGGGCTTCGGCGCGCTGATGCTGGCTGCCTGCAACCCGGCGTGGCAGGTTTTCGGTGTCGACTTCAACCCCGCTCATATCGCCGCCGCCCGCGACCTTGCGGCCGAAGCCGGCATCGCCAACGCGCAGTTTCTCGAAGCCGATGTCGCCGCCGTCAACGACGACCCGGCCTGGCGCGACCTGCCGGAAGCCGATGTCGTCACGCTGCACGGGCTGTGGAGCTGGGTCGGCGACGGCGCGCGCGCCGGCATCGTCCGGGTGCTCGGCGAAAAGCTGCGGCCGGGCGGCATCGCCTATGTCAGCTACAACGCGCTGCCGGCCTGGCAAGGGGCGCTCGGCATGCAGCGGCTGCTGCTCGAAGCCGGGACGCGCGCCGGCGGCAGCAGCGACCGGCAGGTGGCCGCCGGCTGGGAGCTGGTGCGCACGCTCGCCGCTGCCAAGGCGGCCCATCTCAACGACAGCTCGCTGGTGCAGGCTCTGACCCAGCGCGGCGAGCGGACTCACCTCGCCTATCTGGCGCACGAATACATGAACGCGGCCTGGCGGCCGTGCTTTCATGCCGATGTCGTACGGGCACTCGCTCCGGCGAAGCTCGATTGGGTCGCCTCCGCCCATCTGCTGGAAAATTTCACGCCGCTGATGCTCGGCGAGGAGGCCCGTGCGGCGCTCCTTCAGTCCGACCCCATGATACGCGAGCTGGTCAAGGACATGTTCCTGATCCGCTCACTGCGCCAGGATGTCTTCGTCCGCGGCGCGCGCCGCCTCAGCAACGTCGAGCGCGATGCTGCACTCGCCGAGGTGATGCTCGCCTTGCAATGCGAGGAGGCACAATTCGTCTGGGAATTCGAGGTGCCGGCCGGGCAGGCGCGGTTCGAGCGCGAATTTTTCGGCCCGGTCGTCAGCGCCCTCGCCGCGGCGCCGCAGCGCGTCGATGCGCTGCTCGGGCTGCCCGGGCTGCCGCGTCGCGACAATCCCGGCGAGCTGGTCGGGATGCTGGTCGGCAGCCAGCAGGCATTGCCGGTCCTCGGGCCGCCGACGGCACCCGATCCGCACGTCCAGCGGCTTAACCGAGCCGCCGCCAAGCGGTTTCTCCGTCCGGACAATTTCGACATCGGCATGGCGCTGGCCACCTCCGGGACCGGTTCGCCGCTGCCCTGTGCGATGCTCGACGTTTATATCGCCGACCGGTTGCAGACCGACGGCATGACGGCCGCCGCTTCCTGGGCACGCGATCTGGGGCCGGGGCAGCCGCCGGAGGAGCTGGCGCGGCTGCGCGAGTTCATCGAGCGCGTCCTCGCCGAGCGCGCCCCGGTGTGGCGCCGGCTCGGTGTACTGCCGCCGGCGGCGGCAGCCGCGATGTGACTCCAACAACACCGCTCGTGCTAAAGTCGGTGCACGGTCCGCGTGCCGACCGGCGGGAGTGCGGCGCGGTGAGCTACGGCAAGCGACGAACATCGGCCAGCGCGGCCCCGCGGGCGCACCGCTCCGGGATCGGACGATGACCTTGCCCGCCGGCAGCATCGCAGGCGGCGCGGAATGAACTCGGTCCGCCGCCTGGCGGCGATCATGGCCGTCGATGTCGTCGGCTATTCGCGAATGATGGGGGCGGACGAGGAGGGGACGTTTGCGCGTCTCAAATCGCTGCGCCGCCGCCTGATCGACCCGAAGATCGCCGAGCGTGGCGGCCGCATTGTCAAGACGATGGGCGACGGCCTTCTGGTCGAATTCCAGAGCGTGGTGGACGCCTTGCGCTGCGCCGACGAACTGCAGCGCGCGATGGCGGAAGCCGAGGCGACATTGCCGCCCACACGCCGCATCGTCTGCCGCATCGGCATCCACCAGGGCGATGTGATCTTCCAGGAGGATGGCGACATCTTCGGCGACGGCGTCAACATCGCCGCCCGTCTCGAAGGCATCGCCGAGCCCGGCGGCATCTGCGTCTCCAGCCGGGTTCAGGAGGATGTCGTCGGCAAGATCGGTCTGGCGTTCGACGACATGGGCGAACAGACGCTGAAGAATATCAGCCGGCCGATCAGGGCGTACCGCGCGCGGCCGGCCGGTCGGCCTTCCGGTGGCGACGAGCGAACCGTGGTGCAGCCGCGCGGCGTCAGCATGGCCGGCGGGGGACCGGTTGCCGGCGCCGCTATCGGCGCCGCCCCGGCAGCGCGCGGCACCGCCGCCCCCATCGCGAGCGCCGCGCCGGCGGCAGGTTTGCGACCGGGCGACGTGCTCGGCCATACCTACCGGATCGAGGGGCTGCTCGGTCACGGCCCGCTCGGCGACATGTATCGGGCAAAGCATGTCGAGCTCGGCACCGAGCACGCGATCAAGCTGATCTCGCCTGCCCTCGGCAGCGATCCGAAGGTGGTTCAGCTGCTGGTCGACGAGGCGCGCAAGCTGGCGAGCGTGCGCCACGATGCGATCGTCAATTACGAGGGCCTGTTCCGCGACGAGAGGGGGCTGCGCTACCTGGTCACCGAATTCGTCGAGGGCCCGACGCTGTCGGCGGTCCTCGC
>DASYUS010000470.1:0-12764 GCA_036000945.1 Allostellaceae bacterium | reverse complement strand
GTCTATCGACTTTCGGCTTACGCCGGAATCCTCTCGTCGCTCTCGGTCGGCTCGCGCAGCACATAGCCGCGGCCCCAGACCGTCTCGATATAGTTTTTGCCGGAGGAGGCGTTGGCGAGCTTCTTGCGGAGCTTGCAGATGAAGACGTCGATGATCTTCAGCTCCGGCTCGTCCATGCCGCCGTAAAGGTGATTGAGGAACATCTCCTTCGTCAGCGTCGTGCCCTTGCGCAGGCTGAGCAGCTCGAGGATGCCGTATTCTTTGGCCGTCAGGTGCAGCGGGTGGTCGCCGACCACAACGATGCGGCTATCGAGGTTGACCACCAATTTGCCGGTGCGGATCGTCGACTCGGCGTGGCCCTTCGAGCGGCGGACGATTGCCTGGATGCGGGCGATCAGCTCGCGCCGGTCGAACGGCTTGGTCAGGAAATCGTCGGCGCCGAAGCCCAACCCCTTGACCTTGTGATCGAGTTCGGCGAGGCCCGAGAGGATCAGGATCGGCGTGTGCACGCGGGCGGCGCGCAGCCGGCGCAGCACCTCGTAGCCGTCGATATCCGGCAGGATCAGATCGAGCAGGATGATGTCGTAATCGTAGAGCTTGCCGATCTCCAGCCCGTCCTCGCCGAGATCGGTCGTGTCGCAGATGAAACCTTCCTTCTTAAGGATCAGCGCGATGCTTGCGGCGGTCGCGGCATCGTCTTCAACCAATAGAACCCGCATCACCTGACCTCCCCGAGGGGCGAGCCGACATGCATCGCGCCTCGTCGTTAACGAGTATTAGCAAGACCGGTTAACAAATGCTTATCTCTGGCGCTGTGGCCGACAACATGCCTCTCGCGCCCCGTACTTAACCGGATCTTAGCGCTATTGCGACAGCCTGGCTACGCACCGTCCCGGGCCGGCAGTCGACCGGCGAGCAGCGGGCGGGGCGGGAGCTGCCGAGTGAGTGTCAGCGAGAACCTTTTCGAGTTGCGCAAGAGGCAGTGCGAGGAACGGCGAACCTATCTCGCCGAACTCGACCTCTTGACCGAAGGTCTGCGCGCCGATGCCACGCAGCTCCGGGCCGAGGTCGAGCGCGCCGCCGCCGCCAACGATCGGCTGCTCGCGCGGCAGCTGAGCGAGCGGCTCGATAAGCTCGAAGGCTCGATCGCCACCGTCATAAGCCAGATCGCCGACGCAAACGACGCGCTTGCGGCGGCGGAGCAGGAATTGCGGCAGCACGAGCTTGCTGCGACGCGGCGCACCGCCAATGCCGGGCCGGCCGGGCGCCGACGCACGCGCCGCACGCTCCGCGCCGGGCCCACGGCATCGCCGCTTGCGTATCCCGACCGCCGCCGCTGACCCGAAGACCTACCGCACCGGCGAGAAGGCCGCCGGGATCAGCAGCTTGTTTTCCTGCCGGATCGGCCGCACCCCGCTCTGCGCCGGCCAGCCGCTGCCGGGACGGCGCGATTCCGCACGAACGCGTTCGCGTTCGGCGAGGTCCTTGTAGACCCAGGTGTGGACGAACTTGTTTAGCCCGCCGAGCTCGCTGGTCCAGCATGCCGCCAGCGGCGACAGCCGCTCCCGCGACTCGATGACCTTGCCCCAGGCTTCCAGCACCTTCGGGATGTCGCCCGCCGCGTAAGTGTAGGTGCGCATCTCGTAGACGTTGCCGGTGCCGTAGTCGCGGCTGCCGAGCGGGCGCATGAACGGCGCCGGGTTCATGATCTCGGATTCCTGCGCGACGATCAGATCCTGCCCGCCGGGCAGCGCCGCCCGCTCGGGATCCTTGGCGAGGGCGGCGCGGACCGCCGTGCGTTGGTTGAGATCGTCATAGGGGTAGACGTGAACGATCTGATTGAGCGGGCCGAACTCGGTATGCCAGAAGGCCCCGAGCGGGGAATGCTTGAGCCGCGCCGGCAGGCGCTTGGCATAGCGTTCCTCGAACTCGGGCACGGCTCCCGCGCGCAGCGTATAGGTGCGAACTTCGTAGATCATCGCCTTCCTCCAGGGCTGTGGGCCGGCGACTGTTCTATAGGCCCCGGAGCGCGGATGCGAAATGAAAAACCGCCCGGCTACCAGCGCCCGCCCCAGCGGCGGCCCCAGCCGCCGGTCCACAGGCCGCCCCAGCGGCGACGGGGACCGCGGATCAGCCGGATGGCAAGGAGCAGCGGGATGGCGCCAAGCGTGGCGTTGATGATTGCGCCGAGGATACCGGCGCGCAGGTGAACGCCGAGCTGCGGCAAGATCCATTCGCCGGCAAAGGCGCCGATGACGCCGATGATCATGTCGTTGATGAGCCCAAGCCCGGTCCCATGGACGATATGGCCGGCCAGCCACCCGGCGACGACGCCGACAAACAAGATGACCAGAAGGCTTTCGTTCGACAGGTACATGGCGACTTCCTTCGGGACGGCCGGGTCGCGACGCGCCCTGACAGCTGTCGCCCTGAAAACACCCGGACCGGTGAAATCGCTCCGTCGCCGACCCGCCGACCGGTCGCCGGCCTGCGACGATAATATTGCAAACGCCCCCTCGAGGGGGAGGGGGTGGGCTAAGCAAAGGCGATCGCCCTGCGCCGATGGCGCGCCGATTTCCTTTGCCGGCGGCCGACGGTAAGGTTCGCCTCGCGATGCGCCGAGGAGCGGACCCGTCGATGAGCCTGCCGGAGAAATCGTTCGAGTCCGACACTTCCTGTCCGCTCGACGGCGTCCGCGTCGTCGACCTGTCGCGCCTCGTCGCCGGCAACGCGGTCTCGTCGCAGCTCGCCGATTTCGGCGCCGAGGTGCTGAAGATCGAGGACCCGGTGAAGGGCGACCCGCTGCGGGCGTGGCAGACGAACGGCGTCAGCATCCATTGGAAGCTCTATGCCCGCAACAAGAAGAGCGTCGCCCTGTCGCTGCGCGAAGCGAGGGGGCGCGGCCTCCTCATCGACCTCGCCGCGTCGAGCGAGGTGCTGATCGAGAATTTCCGCCCCGGGACGCTCGAAAAAATCGGGCTCGGGCCGGACGTGCTGCACGAGCGCAACCCGCGCCTCGTCATCGTGCGGGTGTCGGGCTGGGGGCAGGACGGCCCCTACCGCGACCGGCCCGGGTTCGGGACGCTGGTCGAGAGCATGTCGGGCTACGCGGCGCGGACCGGGTTTGCCGACCGCGAGCCGGTCTTGCCGCCGACTGCGCTTGCCGACATGGTGGCGGGGCTTTACGGCGCCTTCGCCGTCATGGTGGCGCTGCGCGAGGTTGAGGTGGCGGCCGGCGGCGGACAGGTGATCGACCTGCCGTTACTCGATCCGCTCTTCTCGTTCATCGCCACCGAGGCGCCGGTCTACAACCTCACCGGCCAGATCCGGCCGCGCACCGGCAGCCGCTCGGAGACGACGAGCCCGCGCAACGTGTTCCGCACCAAGGACGGCCGCTACATCGGCATCTCCGCCTCGATCCAGGCGATGACCGAGCGGCTGTTCCGGGCGATCGGCCGCGCGGACGTGCTCGCCGACCCGCGCTTTCGCACCAACACCGACCGGGTGAAGAATGCCGCCGAATGCGAGGCGCCGATCATCGAGTTCATCGCGGCGCGCACGCTGGAGGAAAACATGGCCGCCTTCGCCGCCGCCGAGGTCACCGCCGCGCCGGTCTACGACATCGACCAGTTTCTCGCCGACCCGCACGTCCTGGCGCGCGAGATCGTCGTTGACGTACCCGACGCCGAAACTGGCCGCCTCGCCATGCACAACATCATCCCGCGCCTCTCCGAGACGCCGGGACGCCTGCGCCTGCCGGCACCGAGCCTCGGCGAGCACACGGCCGAGATCCTCGGGCAATTCGGCATCGACCGCACGACGCTCGAAAAGCTGGCGCGCGACGGGGTGATCGGGCTCGCCCCTCACCCCGGCCCGCTCCCCGCAGGCGGCGAGAGGGAGTGAACGGAATCGCTTGCAAATTCCTGTTCCACTCGCGGGGAGAGGGTGTTCAGCTGTGGCGCTGCCATTGCGTTCCCTCTCCTCGCGTGCGGAGAGAGGGACAGGGGTGAGGGGCAATCGCAAGGAGGGACAATGCAACAGGACCTGCCGGTGTGGCGCTCGATGCTGTTTGTGCCGGTGACGGCGGAGCGCTTTGTCAATGGCGCGGCCAGGCGCGGCGCCGATGCGATCATCCTCGACCTCGAAGATGCGGTCGCCGCGTCTGAGAAGGAGCGCGCCCGCACTCTCGTCCCGGAGGCGGCGCAAATCGTCTCGCGCGGCGGCGCTGATGTTGTCGTGCGCATCAACCGGCCATTGCGCATGGCGGTGCGCGACATCGAGGCGGCGGTCGGGCCGGGAGTGCTGGCGCTGGCCCTGCCGAAGACCGACAGCGCCCAGCATGTCCAGCTCCTCGCCGAGATCGTCGACGAGGTCGAGGCCGAGCGCGGCATGGCCCCGGGCACGACCCGCCTCATCGCGATGGTCGAGACCGCCTCGGCGTTCTTTCGCATCGCTGAGATCGCCCGCGCCCATCCGCGCCTCGTCGCCCTCAACCTCGGCGCCGAGGATTTTGCGACATCGGCCGGGATAGTGCCCGAGCCCGAGGCGCTCTCGATGCCGAAGCAGACCGCGGTGTTTGCCGCCCGCGCCGCCGGCATCATGCCGATGGGCTTTATCGGCTCGATCGCCGAGTTCCACGATCTCGACGCCTTCCGCGCGACGATCCGCCGCTCGCGCCGCTTCGGCTTTATCGGCGCCAGCGTCATCCATCCGAGCCAGGTCGCGATCCTCAACGAGGAGTTCCGTCCCAGCGCGCAAGAAGTCGACCACGCCGACCGGGTCGTCGCCGCCTACGACAAGGCGCTGGCCGAAGGGGTCGGCGCCGTCACCGTCGATGGCAAGATGATCGACGTGCCGGTCGTCGAGCGCGCCAAGTTGCTGCTCGAACGCGAGGCCGCGATCGCCGCCCGCGAAGCGCGCCAGCGGGCGGCGCCAGGCTGACGCCGCCCACCCGCCCTCAGCCGGTCAGCGGCTGGCGAGCTGCTGCAATGTGCGGCAGAGCGTGAGCCAGTTCACCGGGGCGTTCCAGGGCTGGGCCAGCACATCACGGCAGCGGTTCATCATTGCCGTCTGCTGCTGCGGCGACAGGGCGGCGAATTCGTTAGCCACGTCCTGAGCGCTGATCCCGAACGCGCCGAACGCGCCGAGCCCGGCAGAACTGGGCGCGCCGATGCCGAATCCGGTGCCTCCGGGTCCGGTACTGCCGGTTGCGGTGGTTGAACTGCCACCGAACCCCACACCGATGCCCGCGCCGGTGTCGACACCGAGCGCGCTGGTCCCGACGCTCGTGCCGGCCCCGGCGCCGACGCCGGTGGCGCCGACACCCGCCCCGACGCCTGCGCCGGTATCGACGCCGAAGCCGCTGACGCCAACGCCCGCGCCGGCTCCGGCGACCGAGCCGCTGCCGGTTCCGCTGCCGGTCACGTCGCCGCCAATGCCGAAACCGCTGCCGGTTGCGCCGGTGGTGCCGATGCCGAGCCCGGCGCCCGCGCCGGTATCGACACCGAGAGCGCTGACGCCGCCGCCCGCACCGGCTCCGGCGACCGAGCCGTCCCCGGTTCCGCTGCCGATCGCGCCGCCGCTGGTGCCGATGCCGCTGCCGGTCGCGCCGCCGATGCCGAGCCCGGCGCCCGCGCCGGTATCGACGCCGAGAGCGCCGATGCCGACGCCCGCACCGGCTCCGCCGACAGAGCCGCTGCCGGTTCCGCTGCCGATCGCAGCGCCGCCAACACCGGTGCCGCTGCCGGCTGCGCCGCCGGCGGAGCCGCCGCCGCCACCGCCTGACCCTGACCCGCCACCGCCGGCACCGCTGCCGGCGCCACCTCCGCCGCCACCAGACCCGCTGCCGGAGCCGCCGTCGCCACCGATGCCTCCACCGAGCCCGCCGCCGACGCCGGCGTCACCGATGCCGGCGCCAACGCCCGCGCCGACACCGGCTCCGAGCGCATGCGCCGGCGGGATGGCCGCAAGTATTGTCACGCTGAGGATCAAGGCGCCGGCCAGCGCGGCGCCACCGCCGATCTCCCTCGGCAGCTTTCCGTTTTGCATCATTTCCTCCACATGTCCGGAATCTCGTCCGGTGTTGGACCTGGGTGCCGCCCGGCACCGGGTCTTTCGCTCGGAGGGGCGTCCGCCAGATGCTGCGTTACGCCACCAACGAGTCGCCTGCCGCGTCAACAGTGTGGCGGACCGTGAAGTTCCTACGATGGTAGGCTGAATACCGAAGTGGCGAAGATGATGCTCGAATAACGTTAATAAACATTAACAACGTTTTTTAGGCGTCAACCTGATCATTGAACAACGGCGTCGAAATTTCCCAACTTTACCTTGAAAGAAGGCGAGGCTTCATCGCCGTTTAGTTGCGCGCGGCGAGCGCCTCCTCGATGCCGCGGGCGATGCCGAGGAGGCGGCGGTCGGCGCCGTGCTCGCCGATGACCATCAGCCCGACCGGCGCCGCGCCGGGCGGCTGGATCGGCAGCGTCACGGCGCAGCGGTCGAGGAAATTGATCGCCGACGGGTTGCGTAGGATCAGCGCGTTGAGATGTCGATAGTCCTCGTCGCGCTCGAAAGCAGCGATCGGCGGCGCAGTGATTGCCACGGTCGGCATCAGGAGCGCATCGAAATCGGTGGTGCGCGGCGCGACCCGTGCGATCAAGTCGGCGCGGGCGGCGCACAGATTGGTGTAATCGACCGCCGTCATGCCGGCGGCCCGCTTGATGCGGCCGCTGACCCGCGGGTCGTAGTCGGCGCCGCGGCGCGCCAGGAGCGGCTGGTGCCAGGCATAGGCGTCGATCGGCGCAAAGCCGCCGGCGGCATTGATCGCCGGGATCTCGTCGAACTCGGCGAGCGGCAGGTCGACGACCCGCGCCCCGGCGCGCGACAATGCCGTGCAGGCGGCAGAGAAGGCGTTCGCCACCTCGGGGGCGAGGCCGTCGAGCAGGTAGCATTGCGCGACGCCGAAGCGCAGGCCCGCGACCGGCATCGGCGCCGGCGCCGAGACCACGTCCGCCGGTTCGCCGGCCATCACGGCATCGGCGATCGCGCAACAGGCGACGCTGTTGGCAAGCGGCCCGATCGAGTCGAGGGTCGTTGATAAGGGGATAACGCCGTCGCGCGGGACGCGCGGCTGCGTCGGCTTGAACCCGACGATGCCGCACAGCGCCGCCGGAATTCGCACCGAGCCGCCGGTGTCCGTGCCGATCGCGACGATTGCGCAGCCGTCGCCGACCGAGACCGCGGCGCCGGATGACGACCCGCCGGGGATCAGGCGGCGGTCGTGGGGATTTCCGGGCGTGCCGTAATGCGGGTTGATGCCGACCCCGGAAAAGGCGAACTCGGTCATGTTGGTGCGGCCGATGATGATGGCGCCGGCGGCGCGCAGCCGGGCGACGACCGGCGCGTCGCACGCGGCCGGCGGGCGGTCGTCGAGGGCCTTTGAGCCGGCCAGCGTGGTTTCGCCGGCAACGTCGAACAGATCCTTGATCGACACCGGCAGGCCGGCGAGCGGCGAGGCGACATAGCCGGCCCGGCGCAGGCGGTCCTGGGCATCGGCGGCGGCGCGGGCGCTATCCGCATAGACCTTGACGAAACTGCGGGCGCCTTCGCCGGCGGGATCGGCGATGCGCGCCAGCGCCGCTTCGGTGAGCGCACGGCTCGACGTTTGTCCAGCCGCCAACGCCTCGGCCAGGCCGAGGACCGTCGGCTTCTGCGGAACGGCGGCTGACGGCATGGTCTCCTCCTCCGAGTATCGAATTGACGTTGCTGACCGCATAACACTCGGTTAAATTGTACAAAACTACTGCTGAAATCGGGTTGGCGTGATATTATCCCAAGCGGTCGAGCGCAATTCGCCATCGCTGGTAAATGGTGGAGTTGTTACAGCGATTCCGAGCGGCGGTGTCCTCCCGCATGAGGCCAGCATCGATTAGCGCGTAACAGGGGGACCGTTTTGATGATCGAGTTCCTGCCGCTTGGTCCCTATTTCGGCAACACGCTGGACCAATCATATAGCGTCACTCTCGTCGTCCTATCCTATTTGATAGCGGCGTTGGCATCCTACGCCGGGTTGCTGATGAGCGCCTGCATCGCCAATGCGGAAAGTTCTCGCGGGCAGTGGCTTTGGCTGGCCGGCGGCGCAGGCGCGATGGGGATCGGCGTCTGGGCCATGCATTTCACGGGCATGCTGGCATTGTCGATCCCGGTCCCGGTCTCCTACAACGTGCCGCTCACCGTCGCGTCGGTGATCCCGGCAATGCTCGCCAGCGGGCTGGCGCTGCGCATCATGTCGAGCCCCGGCAACAGCCATTACCGTTACCTGCTCGGCGGCACCCTGGTCGGCGCCGGGATCGGGGCCATGCATTACATCGGTATGGCGGCAATGATCGCGGAGGCTTGCCGGCACCCCTACGACCCATTGCTGTTTCTGCTCTCCATCGTTGTCGCGGTGTCATTGGGGATCGCCGCCTTTTACATCGACGATCTGCGCCGCCGCCGGGAAGCCCAGCGGGTTCATCTCTTGTTCAGCGCCGGCTTGCTTGGCCTGGCGATCGCCGGGATGCACTACACGGCGATGGCGGCGGTCGCCTTCGTCCCGGATCCAGCTGCAGGCGCGGTCGGCGCGACGGTCGGCACGTTCTGGTTGAGCGTCGGGGTGACCACCGTCTCGGTTACGATTGCCGCGCTGGCCATCGTCGCGACGATCGTCGGCCGGGCCTTCCAGGCGACGACGCAGCGTGCCCGTGTCGATCGCGAGCGCATCATCGACGCGATCGACAGCATCAACGACGGGTTCACCCTGTTCGACGACCGGGGAAACCTGACGATGTGCAACGACATTCTTCACAAAATCTATCCGGAGCTGGCCAAAATCCTCAAACCCGGAACGCAATACAAGGATCTCGTCACCGCCTGGGCCAGATTGCATGACGAGTTTCCGGGAGGCGTCACCGCGGAGGCATTCATCGAAGAAAGTCTGCGCAACTTCAGGGAGGGTCGACACAGCGGCCAGCCGCGGGAGGAACGGTTGAATGACGGGCGCTGGATCTACAGCCGGGAACATTCAATCAAGCACGGCGGGCTGGTTTCGATCCTGACCGACATAACCGTCATCAAGGAATTGCAGGCCGTCTACGAGAGGATGGCGAGCCAGGATACGCTGACGGGGCTCTTAAGCCGCCGCTTCTTCGACGACCGTCTCGACCACGCGATCGCCCTGGCCAAGCGGCTCGGCCAAACGTTGGCCCTTCTCTATGTCGACCTGGATCATTTCAAGCCGGTCAACGACGCGTTCGGCCACGACGTCGGCGATGCGGTTCTGCGCGAAATCGCGCAGCGCCTGCGCCAAGCCGCGCGCGACAGCGACACGGTGGCCCGGCTAGGCGGCGACGAGTTTGCCGTGCTGATGGAAAGCGACTGCGGCGAGGCGGGCGCCGCGACGTTGGCCAGCCGGATCATCGATTCGATTTCCCAACCGATTTTTGCAGCGGGACACGAGTGCCGCGTCGGGGCATCGATCGGCATCGCGATCTGGTCGGCCCAGACGGCCGACAAGGATGCCCTGATCAAGGCCGCCGACGAGGCGATGTACGATGCCAAACGCGCCGGCCGCGGTCAGTACCGCGTCATGGGCGATCCGCTCGAACCACATCAAACCGGCAGCCGATAACGGTGCTTTGGCCGAGTGTCGTGATTCGGAAGTTTTTGCCGCTTTCGCGCCCTACTCACATTGTCGTCCCGGCGGAAGCCGGGACCCACCCCTCCGCCGCTTGTGCTGCTGCCCGGTGGGTCCCGGCTTTCGCCGGGACGATTTGTGAGAAGGCTGACAGGGGAAATCTCACGCTCCCTGACTCAACAATCCGCGGCACGCCTGATTCGGGAGCGCCGGCCGCTGGCGGCGGGACACCGGCGGTCCGGTGATCCACCCTATCGCATCTCGCCGATCGGCGGCATGCGCAGCACGCCGCCCTCGCCGGCAAGCGCGGCGAGGCCGGACAGCATTTGCGCTATGCCGGACGCCAGCTGCTGCGCCGCGGCTGGGGCCTCGTCGTCGTCGCGCTCGGTGTCGAACAGCCGATCGTAGGCCAGCTCGAAGAGGCCCTTCTCGCGCGGGTACACGGCAAGCTTAAACGGCCCGCCGGCCGGGATCTTCGCCGCCTCTCTGGCGAGACGAAGCGCTACGTCGTAGCCGCCGAGTTCGTCGACGAGGCCCTTTTCCTTGGCCTCCTCGCCGGTCCAGACGCGCCCCTTGGCGGCCGCCTCGACCTGGTCGGCGGTGAGATGCCGGCCGTCCGCGACGTGCTGCTTGAACCCGCTATAGATCCGATCGAGAAAGGCATCGAGCCGCGCGCGCCCGTCAGGCGAGAAATCCTCGAATTCGCTGAACATCGCCGCATTGGCGCCGCGCCCCGCGGCATCGCTGGTGATGCCGAGCTTGTGCAGGAGATCGGCGACGACCAGCTTCCCGGCGAGTACCCCGATCGACCCGGTCAGTGTCGCCGGCTCGGCGACGATCTTGTCGGCCGGCGCGGCGATGTAATAGCCGCCCGAACCGGCAACCTCGCCCATCGATGCGATGACCGGCCTGCCGTGCTCGCGCGCCCGCACGACCTCGCGCCAGATCGTCTCCGAGGCGACTGCCGAGCCGCCGGGGCTGTCGATGCGGAAGAGGATCGCGCGCACCTCGGGGTCGCCGGCCGCCTGGCGGAAGGCGCGGGCGACCCGCCGGGCGCTCAGCTCGGCGCTGCCGATGAGCGGGGTTGGCGCGCCGCTGCCCGCGGTGATCAGCCCGGTGCCGTAGATCAGCGCGATTTTCGGGCCGCTGCGGTGCGGATGCCCGGCGCCGTCGAGATAGTCCGAGAGGGTCACGAATTCGGCGTTGGATCCGGCGCGCTGACGGGCGCGGGCCAGCGCCTCGTCGCGATAGCCGAGGCGATCGACGAGCCCGCCCGCCTTGGCCTCGTCGGCAAGCAGGGGTCCGCGGTCGATCAGCCCCCGCACCGCCGTCTCCGACAGCTGGCGCGCGGCGGCGATGCCGCGGACGACCTGCCGTGCGGTCGTGTCCAGCAGAGCCTCGACCTGCTCGCGCTGCGCTGCGGTCATTGCGGTCTCGGTAAGGCTGTTCATCGCGGTCTTGTATTCGCTGCGATGGGCGAAGCTGGGGACGATGCCGAGCCGGTCGAGGGCGTCGCGAAAGAACGGCAATTCGGTGCGCAATCCTATGAGGCCGAGCGAGCCCAGCGGCTGCAGCCAGATCTCGTCAAACGCGGTGGCGAGGTAATAGGGCCGGGTCCCCGGGCCGAACTCGCCGAAGCTGTCGGCAAAGGCGATCGCAAACTTGCCCTTCGCGCGAAAATCACCGATTGCATCGCGCAATTCCTGGACGGTGGCGAGACCGAATTTGTCGCCGTCGATGTGGGCGTAGAGCCCCTTCACCCGCGGATCGTCGCCCGCGCGCTCGAGCGCGTCGAAAAAGTCGCGCAGCGTCATTTTGCTGCCGAATACGAAGTCGGACAACGCATCCTGGCCGGCTCCCTTGGCAAGGCTGCGGCCGAGATCGGCGCGCAGCACGATCGCGCCGGGAAGTGTGGGCTCGCTCGCAGCAAGCCACCAGACGGTAACGCCGACCCCGACGAAGGCGAATATCGTCACGATGCCGATCGCCGCTAACAGGCGGCCAAAAAAGCGACGCATGGCGATGTGTCCCCGGTTGCTGGCGATGGGTCGGCTCGGCCGGCGGCGATCTTATCTTTGCCGCCGGTGCTGCGCGAAGCGTTCAAGAACGCGGCCGGGGATGCTACATAGGCACGATGAGGAGGAGGTGGAGCATGGACGACAAGACCCGCACCGAACTCGAAGCCGCGACGTTCCGCGCGCTGGTCGCGCATCTGCGCGAGCGCACCGACGTGCAGAACATCGACCTGATGAACCTCGCCGGCTTCTGCCGCAACTGCCTGTCGAAATGGTATCGCGCCGCGGCCGAGGAACAGGGCGTGACGCTCAGCGACCCCGAGGCGCGCGAGATCGTCTACGGCATGCCCTATGACGAATGGCGCAAGCGATACCAAAAGGAGGCGACGGCCGAGCAGAAGGCGGCCTTCGCCGCCTCGCAGCACATGCACGCACGCATAGGGTAAGAGGGAACGATGCCCGACGTTGGGGGGATTGCCGGCGAGCGCCTGCGCTCGTTCGTCGAGCGGATCGAGCGGCTCGAAGAGGAAAAGCGCACGCTCGCCGCCGACATCAAGGAGGTCTACGCCGAGGCCAAAGGCAGCGGCTTCGACACCAAGATCATGCGCCAGATCATCCGCATCCGGCGCATCGACAAGGACGATCTCGACGAGCAGGAAACGCTGCTCGACGTCTACAAGCGCGCGCTCGGCATGCTGCCCGACGCCGAGCCTGCCAGCGCCGCCGCGGAATGACTCAGGCCGCGGCGCGGGTCGCGGCAGGGGCGACGGGCGGAAGGCGGTAGGGGAGGGTGCTCGGGCGCAGGTGCACTTCGAGGGTGAAGGCGCCGGGGAAGACGCGCAGCCAGCTCCCGGGCAGGCGGGCGAGGCTGCCGGTCCAGCGATGGGTCGGCTCGTCGTCGTGGAAGCCGTCGGCGAGGCTCATATGGTCGTGTTCGACCTCGATCCGCAGGGCTCCATCGTCGAGCACGAAGTACTCGACCGGTACCCCGAGCGGGCGCCGGTCGCGCGCCTGCGGCTCGACCTCGGCCGGCACGGCGCTGCGCGAGGCGAGGAGCGCCGCCCTGCTGCCGGCCGGGA
>DASYUS010000469.1:0-7536 GCA_036000945.1 Allostellaceae bacterium | reverse complement strand
TCGGTGAAGAGGCGCACCCGCTCGGCCAGCTCGGACAGCGTCGCGGCAAACAGCCAGGCCGCGAGCGCCAGGCCGCACGCCGCGCCGATCGAGCGCGCCCCGGTCGCCGCCAGCGTAACGAGCGCCACCGCCGCGGTTACGGCAAACGCCAGCTTGAGCCGGGTCAGCGCCGCCAGCAGGTCGCCGCGCTTCCACGGCAGCAGCGGCCCGACCGCCATCGCCACCAGCAGCGGCACCATGATCGGGACAAAGGTCAGGTTGTAGAAGGGCGGGCCGACCGACACCTTCTCGTGCATCACGACATCCAGCAGGAGCGGGTAGAGCGTGCCGAGCAGCACGGTCGCCGCCGCGGTCGTCAACAGCAGGTTGTTGAGGAGGAGGCCGCCCTCGCGCGAGATCGGCGCGAAGAGGCCGCCGCCGGCAAGCTGCGGGGCGCGCCAGGCGAAGAGCAGAAGCGCGCCACCGGTGTAGAGGCTCAACATCAGCAGGATGAAAACGCCGCGCCGCGGATCGGAGGCGAAGGCATGCACCGAGGTCAACACGCCCGAGCGCACCAGGAAGGTGCCGAGGAGGCTCAGCGAGAAGGTGACGATGGCGAGGAGGACGGTCCAGGTCTTCAGCGCCTCGCGCTTCTCGACGACCACCGCCGAGTGGAGCAGCGCGGTGCCGACCAGCCACGGCATGAACGAGGCGTTTTCGACCGGGTCCCAAAACCACCAGCCGCCCCAGCCGAGCGTGTAGTACGCCCACCAGCTGCCCATCGCGATGCCGATCGTCAAGGCGCACCAGGCCGCCAGGGTCCACGGCCGCACCCAGCGCGCCCAGGCCGGATCGACCCGCCCCTCGATCAAGGCGGCGATGGCAAAGCAGAACGCGATCGAGAACCCGACATAGCCGAGATAGAGCATCGGCGGGTGAAAGGCGAGGCCGGGGTCCTGCAGGATCGGGTTGAGCCCGGCGCCCTCGGCCGGGACCGGCGACAGCCGCAGGAACGGGTTGGAGGTCAACAGGATGAACAACAGGAAGCCGACGCCGATCATCGCTTGAATGGCAAGCACGCGGGCGCGCAACGCCGGTGGCAGGTTTTGGCCGAAGAGCGCGACCCCGGCGCCGAACAGCGCGAGGATGAACACCCACAGGAGCATCGAGCCTTCGTGGTTGCTCCAGACCCCGGTCAGCTTGAAGATGAGCGGCTTCATGCTGCTCGAATTGGCCGCAACATTGGCGAGCGAGAAGTCGCTGACCGCATAGGCGTGCATCAGCGCAAAAAAGGCGGTGGCGACAAAGAGGAACTGGGCGAGTGCCGCCGGTCGCGCCCAGGCGATCAGCGCGGCATCGTTGCGCGCCGCCCCGACGAGCGGCACCACGGCCTGCAATGCGGCGATGCAGAGCGCCAGCACCAGGGCGAAATGGCCGATCTCGTCAATCACGGCGCGACCCGGGCAGGGTCAAGGCCGGCGGCGAATGGCTTCGGCAGAAACGTCATTCCGGATTCGCAATGTCACAGCTTTGCCGCGGGCCGCAAGGGCCGGCCTCGCCGCCGTGACACTATACCACGACAAACGACAGCGCCCCGGCGCAAACCGGGGCACTGGCGGCCTCTCAGCCAATCTGGATCGCGGCGGCGCGCCCCCGATGCCGATTTCGGCAGAGGGCGCCGGTGAGAACCGCGCAGGCCGATCGCGTAATCAGGCGGCGCGGCGCGGGGTGCCCTGGTGTCGCTGCACGGCGCGGCGGCGGCGGGCGGCCGTTTGCGTCGGGCGGGCGGGCGCCGGCTCCTCGACATCCATCAGCCGGCGCAGCTGGTCGCGGCCGCGTGACAAGCGCGAGCGCACGGTCCCGACCGGGACCTTGAGGATCCGCGCGACCTCCTCGTAGCGCATGCCCTCGAGGCCGACGAGCAGGATCACCTGGCGCTGCTCCTGCGGCAGCCGCCCGATCGCGGCGTCAAGGTCGCGCAGCTCAAGGGTGGCCATCGCGCTGGCCTGCACCGTCAGCACCGAGGTCATTTCCTCAACGGCGACGCGCACACCCTCGCGCACCGAACGGCGCACCTCGTTGACATGCTGATTGTGGAGAATTGTGAACAGCCAGGCCCGCAGATCAGTGCCTGGCTGCCAGAGGTCCTGCTTGGCGACGGCTCGGGTCAGGCAGCTCTGGACAAGATCGTCGGCACGGGTCACATCGTGGGTCAGTGCCCGCGCATAGCGGCGTAACCGCGGGATCTCCGCCTCGAGCAGCTGAGCAAATTCGCTCATCGAGACACCTCATCGTAGCCCTCGCACCCCGCCGGACGGGGAGCGATTGATTGGGGCATGATAGGGCGATCGATGTAACCCTATGATGTACCGCGAATCTCTGTTCGGTAAAATGTTGTAACCGTTTCGTCAGCTCCAGAGTCCATGAGGTGAACGGCGGCTCGGTTTGTAAACCGGCGGCTGCACCGCGGCGCGGATGGCGCCATCAGGCCAGGCTGACGACGAAGCGCGCGGCGGCGAGCAGCAGAAACAGCCCGAAGCCGATTTCGAGCGAGCGCCGCGGCAGACGGTGCGCTAGCCGGGCGCCGAACGGCGCGACATAGCTCGAAATCGGCGCAATCATCACGACGCCGATCACCGAGACGAAGCCGACGGACAGCGGCGGCAGCAGCGCCAGGTGCGGCAGCCCGGCGAGACCATAGCCGAGCGTGCCGGCGATCGTAATCGGCACACCGATGCCGGAGGCGGTCGCCACCGAATTGTGGATCGGCTTGCCGTAGAGCGTCAGGATCATCGTCACCAGCGAGCCGCCGCTGATCCCCATCAGCGAGGAGGCGGTGCCGACGAGAAAGCCGTACCCGGTCATCGCCGCGCGGCCGGGGAGATCGCTGCCGACCACCCAGCTCTCGCGCCCGAACAGCAGCTTGGCGGCGATGATCCCGGCGATCAGCGCGAATGCCGCCTCGAACAGGCTGGCCGGAGCAAAGGCCGCAGCGACCGAGCCGACGCCGACCCCGAGCACCGCCGGCACCGCCCAGCTGCGCAGCACATAGGGGATCACCAGCCCCTTCTCGCGATGCGCCCGATAGGAGCGCAGCGCCGTCGGCACGATAATCGCGAGCGAGGTCCCGATGCACAGCTGCATGCGCACCTCGTCCGGCACACCGAAGAGCCGGAAGGCTTCGAACAGCACCGGCACGATGACCGCGCCGCCACCGATCCCGAACAACCCTGCGAGAATGCCGGTGACGATCCCGGCGGCGATCACCGCCGCCGCCAGCCACACCAGTTCACCGAGCGGTATGCTCATGATCCCCCGGATTTCCCGCCCGCCCGTCGCCGTCGGCGCGAGCGCTGCCGGCGCGGTTTGACCGGCGGAGCGGGGATGCTAGCCTCCGGCAGACTGCACCGCCAAGAGCCGGGAGAAAAGACATGGCCGTCGTCGAAACCGAGGAGCACGGACAGATCCTCGTCGTGCGGATGAACCGGCCCGAGCGCCTCAACGCGCTAGGCCAGGAAATGCGCACGCTCCTTGCCGAGACCTGGACCGAGTTCCGCCGCAGCGACCGGTTCGAGGTCGCGATCTTTACCGGCACCGGACGGGCATTCTGCGCCGGGGAAGACATGAAGGAATCGCTGGCCCGCGGAACGCCGGGCGGGACGCGGCCGGCGATCGAGGACCCGTTCATGTCAGGCGCACTCGAAAAGCCGGTCATCGCCGCGGTCAACGGCTTTGCGATGGGCGGCGGCTTCATGCTGGTCGAGCGCACCGATCTACGGGTTGCGGCGAAAGGGGCGGTGTTCGAGGTGTCGGAAGCCAAGCGCTGGCTGCTCGGCGGCTACAATCACGGGCACGTCGCCAATTTGCCCTACCCGATCGCGATGGAGATGGCGCTCGGCTTTCGTTTCACCGCGGAGCGCTTCTATGAGCTCGGCTTCCTCAACCGCCTCGTCGAACCCGACCAGCTGATGACAAGCGCCTTTGCCATGGCCGAACATCTCTTGACCCTGCCGCCGGCCTCGCGGGTCAACACCGTGCACATGATGCGCCAGATGCGCCCGGCGCCAACGCCGGAGCAGCAGCATCTCGCCGGCGCGTTGCACGAGATCGGCGCCAAGAGCGACCTCATCGAGTCGCGCGCCGCTTTCGCCGAGAAGCGCCGGCCGAATTTCAAGGGCTGGGACGACCCGGCCGACCGCTACCGCCTGCCGACGCTCGACAGCCTGCAGCGGTAACGGACCGCGTCCCCTCACTCCTTGACGCCGCCGGCGGTGAGGCCGTGTACGAGGTAGCGGTGGACGAGGATGCTGAAGGCGACGACCGGCAGCATGACGAGGGTGCCGCCGGCGGCGATCTTGCCCCACTCCCAGCCCTCGTATTGCATGAAGTTGACGATCGCGACCGGCGCTGTCATCGCCCGCGTCCGCGTCAAGATGAGGGCGTAGAAAAAGTCGTTCCACGACAGGATGAAGCACAACACGCCGGTCGCCGCGAGGCCGGGCGCTGCGAGCGGCAGGGCGATGCGGCGAAACCCGCTCCACACGCCGCAGCCGTCGATCCAGGCCGCCTCTTCGAGGGCGCGCGGCACGCCGTCGAAAAAGTTGCGCATCATCCAGATGACGAGCGCGAGGTTGAAGGTGAGATAGATGATGACCAGCCCGGCGAGGCTGTCGATCAGCCCGAGAAAGCGGTAGGCGAGAAAAAAGGGGATCGTAAAGGCGACCGGCGGCGCCATGCGGGTCGCCAGGATCCACAAGGCGATCTGCCGGCGCGCGCGGAAACGCCAGCGCGACAGCGCATAGGCGGCGGGGACGCCGAACAGCAGCGACAACAGCGTCGCGCCGAGGCTGACGACCACGCTGTTGCCGAGCGAGCCGGGAAAGAGCCCGGTCCACAAGGCCCGGTAGTTTTCCAGGCTCGGGGTGAAGACGAGGCTCATGTCGAAAATGTCGCCACCGGCGCGCAGCGACAATTGCAGCATCCACAAGGCCGGGAACAGCACAATCACCAGCAGCGGCGCCGCTGCCGCGTTCACCCAAGTGCGCGACCTACTCATCGCGCTGCTCCTCCCCGCCGAGGCGGCCGATGCCCCAGCTCAGCAGCAGAACGCCGGCCATCATCAGCGTCGCGATCGCGCTGCCATAGCCCCAGTAGGAAAAATTGAATGATTCGACAAAGGCGTAATAGTTGGTGACCTCGGTCACCGTCCCCGGGCCGCCGTTGGTCAACACATAGATCAGCGGGAAGGCCTTGATGCTGTCGATCAGCCGGAACAGCCCGGCGACGACGAGGGTCGGGCGGATATAGGGAAAAAGGACATAGCGGAACAGCGCGATCGGGCCGGCGCCGTCGATTTTAGCCGCGTCGATCGGCTCGGCCGGCACCATCTTCAGCGCCGCCAGCACCATTAGCATCGTGAACGGGAACCACTCCCAGGTGTCGGCAGCCACGATCGCCCACAGCGCCAAGGCCGGGTCGGCGATCAGCGAATGGATCGGCAGCCCGATCGCGGCGAGCCCGCGATGAAGCGGGCTGACGTCGGGGGTGAAGATCACCTTCCAGATGACCGCAACGACGATCGGCGGCAGCACCATCGGCAAAATGAACGCGGTCCGCACCGCATCGAGGAAACGCGAGCCGGCGTTGAGCAACAGCGCGACGCCGAGCCCGGCCGCGAGCTGCAATGCCACGGTGGCGACCGACAGCTTTGCCTGGACCCAAAGTGAATTGAGAAAGCGCGCGTCGGTCATCAGCGCGCGGTAATTCCCCGTCGGATCCGAGAAGTCGGCAGCACTTTGTGGATGGACCGGGTCGAGCGGGGTGAGGCTGGTGACGATCAGGTAGATCGTCGGCCCGAGCGTGATCGCGGCGAGGACGACGAGGGCGGGCATCAGCCCCCAGGCGAAGGCGTTGGCCTGTTCGCGCCGCCAGTCCGGGAGAGCGGCGCGCGCCGCCCGACGCCGACGCGCCGCCCGCTCGACAACGCCCGGCTGCGTCGCCACCGGCGTTTAGAGCTTCACCCCGGCCCGCTTCAGTTCGCTCAGCGAATTCTGCTGCGCCTGCGCCATTGCCTGCTTGGCGCTCATCTGCTTCGAGATGATGTTTTGCAGCGCGATGTCGATCTGCTTGTCGACCTGCGGGTAGACCGGCACCGTGCGGTATTTCATGTAGCCCTTCTCGCCCATCGCGATCGTGTCGAGGTAGATCGGCACGATGTCGTGCCCATTGATCGTCAGCTTGCCTTTGAACTCGGCGCTCTCGATCAGCGAGCGCCGGGTGATCGAGCTGTAGCCGCGCTCGACGACCATGCGCTTGATCACCGGCTTCGACATCGCCCAGGTGATGAATTGCCAGGCGGCGTCCTTGTTCTTGCTGCCGACCGGGATGCCCCAGCCATGCGTCGCCACCCCGGGGAACCGGCCTTTCGGCCCCGCCGGACACATCGAGAAGTTGCAGGTCTTGGCGACCTTGCTGTCGGCCGCGCCCATCTGCAGAAGGAAGATCTGGCCGTTCGGCGAATAGTTGGCACGCCCGGCCTTCAGCGTCGCCACCACCTGGTCGTAGGTGTAGGAGAGCGCGCCGTCGGGCCCATAGTCGCGCACCAGGTTGGCGAAGAACTCCGCCCCGGCGACCGCCTCGGGGGTGTCGAGCACCGGCATCAGATCGCCGGGCGGGTCGCGGAAGACGTTGCCGCCGAAGCCTTGCAGGAATGGAATGAAGCTCCAGCCGTAATGATTCTCGGTCAGAAAGGCGGGAACGCCGTCCTTGTTGTGCACCGCCTTCATCGCGGTGAGCACGCCGTCGAAGGTGTCGGGCATCTTCTGGCCGGCTTTTTCGAACAGATCGTAGCGTCCGGCCCCGGCCATGTAGATGTCGGCGGTCCAGGGGATCGCGTAGAGCTTACCCGCTTTGTCTTTGAACGCGGCGACCGCCCCCGGCAGAAAGTCGCCGGGTTCCCAATCCGCCGGCGTCTTTTTCGGGTCCTTCAGGTAATCGTCGAGCGGGACGAACCAGCCGGCGCTGATCCACCGGCCGACATAGATGAAGGTCACGTTCAAGACGTCGTAGGACGAGCCGCCGGTTGAAAGTTCGATGTCGGCGCGCTGGTTGTAGATCGGGAAGGACGGTGTCTCGTAATTGACCTTGGCGCCGGTCTCCGCCTCGAATTGCGGGACGTATTCGGTCAACAGCTTGGCGTAGGGCGAGCTCCAGCAGGCGACGTTGAGCGTCGTGCCCGACAGCGGCTTCTTGCCGCCCTGGGCCGGCGCCCGGCCGGGCAGCAAGAGCGACCCGAGCCCCGCCGCACCCGCCTGCAGGAAACGCCGCCGCCGTATCGGCCGTGCGCGCAATTCCATATCGCCCCTCCTCCCCTCGTCGCCGCCGGGTAGCGCCTCAGTTTGAAATTGCGGCGAGGCCGATAAGAGTGACAGCGCCGATAATGCAGAGTGTAGCCAGCACCCAGCGACCCGCAAGGGCCAAGCGAAACAAGCTTGGTTGGCGAGCCGCCCTCACAACACCGTACCAAGTATCGAACCGCTTGGCGCGTTGACCCTCTAT
>DASYUS010000468.1:0-21807 GCA_036000945.1 Allostellaceae bacterium | reverse complement strand
GGCGAGCGGGTTGGCGACGTTCTTCCCGGCGATGTCGGGGGCGCTGCCGTGCACCGGCTCATAGAGCGCCATGCGTCTCCCGCCCGCATCCGCCGCGCCGAGCGAGGCCGACGGTAGCATGCCGAGCGAGCCCGTCAGCATCGCCGCGCAATCCGACAGGATGTCGCCGAACAAATTGCTGGTGACGATGACGTCGAACTGCTTCGGGCTGCGCACCAGCTGCATCGCGCAATTGTCGGCGTACATGAACGACAGTTCGACATCGGGATAATCAGGCGCCACGCGCCGCGCCACCTCGCGCCACAGCACGCCCGACTCCATGACGTTGGCCTTGTCGACCTCCGTGAGGCGGCGCTGCCGCTTCATCGCCAGGTCGAAGCCGGCTCGCACGACGCGCTCGATCTCCGCTTCGGTGTAGACCTCGGTGTTGATGCCGCGGCGGGTACCGTCGGGCAGCGTCTCGATCCCTCGCGGCTCGCCGAAATAGATGCCGCCCGTCAGTTCGCGCACAATCATCAGGTCGAGGCCGGCGACGAGGTCGCGCTTCAGCGCCGAGGCGTCGGCCAACGCCTCGAAGACCACCGCCGGACGCAGATTGGCAAAAAGGTCCATTTCCTTGCGCAGCCGCAAGAGGCCGCGCTCGGGCTGCAGCTCAAACGGCAGGCTCTCCCATTTCGGACCGCCGACCGAGCCGAACAGCACCGCGTCGGCGGCCATCGCCTCGGCCAGCGTCGCGTCGGTTAACGGCACCCCCGAAGCATCGTAGGCGCTGCCGCCGACCAGCCCTTCGGCAACGTCGAAGCGGGCGATGTTGCGCCGATCGAAGAATTCGACGACGCGCATGACCTCGCGCATGATTTCGGGGCCGATGCCGTCGCCGGGCAGCACTAGGACCTTGCGGTTGGAGCCGCTTGCTTGCGCCATTTTCCGTCCCTCACTTCCGCATTCCCGGCGAAAGCCGGGATCCACCCTTCGGCTGCTGTGCGATTGACAGGTGGGCCGCGGCTTTCGCCGGGGATGCGGTTTTGGTGTTGCTAAGCGCCAGCCTTCTGGGTCATGCCGAACAGCCAGGGGCGGGAAGCGCGCGCCTGCTGCTCATAGCCGGCAATCTCCGCACCCTTCTGCTCGGTGAGGCCGATGTCGTCGAGGCCATTGAGGAGGCAATGCTTGCGGAACGGATCGATGTCGAAATGCACCTTCTCGCCGTCGGGACGCGAGATCGTCTGGCTTTCCAAATCGACGGTCAGCACCGCGTTGGCCCCCTTCTTGGCGTCTTCCATCAGCTCGTCGACGATGTCCTTGGGCAGGGCGATCGGCAACAGGCCGTTCTTGAAGCAGTTGTTGTAGAAGATGTCGGCAAAGCTCGGCGCGATGACACAGGTGATGCCGAAATCAGCGAGCGCCCAGGGCGCATGCTCGCGGCTCGACCCGCAGCCGAAATTGTCGCCGGCGACGAGGATCTTGGCCTGCCGGTAGGGCCCCTGGTTCAGCACGAAATCCGGGTTTTCGGAGCCGTCCGGGCGGAAGCGGATCTCCTGGAACAGCCATTGCGCGAGCCCAGTGCGCTTGATCGTCTTCAGGTAGACCGCCGGGAAGATCTTGTCGGTGTCGATGTTGATCATCGGCATCGGCGCCGCGACCCCGGTCAATTGCGTGAATTTTTCCATCGAGGTTCCTCTTGACTATGCCGCCGCATCACTTGGCAGCTACGGTGCTGTTGGCGCCGAAGCCAGCTCCGGCTGCAATTGAGAGCGCATGACCCACCCATTGGTCCAGGCCAGTGACAAACGAGCCCTCGACGATTGCGCGGAGTAGCAGCGCCTGATCGTGAGCAGACCATTGCTTACGCGGATTCGCGCAGCTCGTCAGTTGGTGCAGGGACTCATTGAGATCCTGCACCCGCTCGAGATCCGCGTCCGAGACCGGTTTATCGAAAAGCAGGACTCGGATCGCGACGGTGAGATCATGGGCAAAAGCGCACAAAAATGCGCGTCTTGCCTCTGCGTCCGACTGCTCAAAGTTGGCTAGTATGTCTTCCACATTCAGCGGCTCACCAGGGACCAATGTCCCGTCGGGGTACAACACAGTCGGGCCATAGAGCCGTTTGGCTGACTTGCGGCCTCGGGCTTTCACGGCAGCTCATCTCGCGGCAGATCGCTCACAGGGTACCCTCGTTCCTCCAAGACCTTGATCCGGGTGTTCCCCTGAAATACCCGACCGTCCGGCTTTACCCTCAAAGCTTCTGTGTTCCCAGGAGTAGGTCGAAGCGATTCGACGATTTCGTCCGTTGATCTGCTCCGGTGATAGGTGAGGCTTTCCCGAACCTTCGGATTCGTCTCATAGATCGCATCATGAATGCGCCGTAGCGGCGGCTTCTCACCGGGATCGCTCCGCTTCACCTCACCCCAGCTGCCGCACGTCGGCGAGGTGGCCGGTAACGGCGGCGGCGGCGGCCATCGCCGGGCCGACGAGGTGGGTCTTCGCGCCGGGACCCTGCCGGCCCTCGAAATTGCGGTTCGAGGTCGAGGCGATGCGCTCGCCGTGCTCGGCGCGGTCGTTGTTCATCGACATGCAGTTGGAGCAGCCGGGCTCGCGCCACTCGAAGCCGGCTTCGAGGAAGACGCGGTCCAATCCTTCCTCCTCGGCCTGGTGCTTGACGAGGCCGGAGCCCGGCACGACCATCGCCCGCACCCCGTCGGCGACCTTGCGGCCCTTGGCGATCGCCGCGGCGGCGCGCAGATCCTCGATGCGGCTGTTGGTGCACGAGCCGATAAAGACGCGTTGCACCGGGATCTCGACGAGCGGCGTCTTCGGCGTCAGCTGCATGTATTGCAAGGCGCGCTCCACGGCCGCCCGCTTCAAGGGGTCGCCGATCTCGGCGGGGTCGGGCACTCGGCCCGTGATTGGCGCGACCTGCTCCGGATTGGTGCCCCAGGTGACGTGCGGCGCGATCTCGGTGGTGTCGAGCGCCACCCGCTTGTCGTAATGTGCGCCGGGGTCGGAGGGCAGCGTCTTCCAATAGGCGAGGGCCTGGTCCCAGGCGGTGCCCTTCGGCGCATAGGGGCGGCCCTTGACGTAGGCGAAGGTGGTGTCGTCCGGCGCGACGAGGCCGGCCCGCGCGCCGCCCTCGATCGTCATGTTGCACACCGTCATGCGGCCTTCCATCGACATCGCCCGGAACGTCGAGCCGGCATATTCGATGACGTGGCCGGTGCCGCCGGCGGTGCCGATCTTGCCGATGATCGCGAGGATCACGTCCTTCGGGCTGACTCCGGCGCCGAGCGCGCCATTGACCTCGACCAGCATGTTCTTGGCCGGGCGCTGGATCAGCGTCTGCGTCGCCAGCACGTGCTCGACCTCGCTGGTGCCGATGCCGAAGGCGAGCGCGCCCATGGCGCCGTGCGTCGCGGTATGGCTGTCGCCGCAGACGATCGTCATGCCGGGCTGCGACAGCCCCTGCTCGGGGCCGATGATGTGGACGATGCCCTGGTTGACGCTGAGGATCGGGAAATAGGGGACGCCGAATTCCTTAACGTTGCGCTCTAGCGTCTCGACCTGCAGCCGCGACTCCGGCTCGTCGATGCCGGCGGCCCGGTTCGAAGTCGGGATGTTATGGTCGCTGACCGCGATCGTCGCGTCGGGCCGGCGCACCTTGCGGCCGGCAAGCTTCAACCCCTCGAAGGCCTGCGGCGTCGTCACCTCGTGGATCAGGTGGAGGTCGATATAGATCAGGTAGGTCCCTTCGCCCTGCGGGGCGATCACGTGGCTCTGCCAGATCTTGTCGAACAGGGTGCGCGGCTCAGGCATTGGTGCTACTCCAGAATCAACTGCTGTTACCGAGATTGCTTCGTCGCTGCGCTCCTCGCAATGACGCGCAACTCATGGCCGTCATTGCGAGCGCAGCGAAGCAATCCCGATGACGGCTACGCTTCGGTTTCGGCGGCTGCGGTAGCCGCCCGTTCGCGGCGGGTGTCGTCGCGCCCGCGCTCGGCGATACGCGCCGATTTGCCCCGACGCTCGCGCAGATAATAGAGCTTGGCGCGGCGCACGGCGCCGCGGCGCACCACCTCGATCGCGGTAATGCGCGGCGAATGTAGCGGGAAGACGCGCTCGACGCCCTCGCCATAGGAGATCTTGCGGAGGGTGAAATTCGAGTTGATGCCGGCGTTCTTGCGGGCGATGCAAACGCCCTCGAAGGCCTGGATGCGTTCGCGCTCGCCTTCGACGACGCGCAGACTGACCCGAACGGTGTCGCCGGGTTGGAACGGCGGCACCGGCCGCTGGCCGGCCAGTTTCGCGACGTGCTCGGCTTCGAGCTGCTGCAACATGTTCATGACTCTACCTTTTCCTTCGCCGCCCTGGCGGCGATGTGGCGCCGCCACAGATCGGGGCGCCGCTCGCGGGTCAAACGTTCGGCTGCCGCCCGCCGCCAGGCGCGGATCCGCTGGTGATCGCCCGACACCAGCACCTCCGGCACCGCCTGTCCCTGCCACAGCGACGGCCGGGTGTAGTGCGGGTACTCGAGCAGCCCTTCGGCGAAACTCTCCTCGGCCAGCGTCTCGGCGCATCCGACAACCCCGGGCAAGAGCCGCACGCAGGCGTCGATCAGCGCAATCGCCGCCGGCTCGCCGCCCGACAGCACGAAATCGCCGAGGCTTACCTCCTCGACCCTGTGGGCTTCGAGCACGCGCTCGTCGACCCCCTCGAACCGACCGCAGATCAACCTGACGCCCGGCCCCGCCGCCAGCTCCCGCACACGTTCCTGGTCGAGCGGCCGGCCGCGCGGCGACAGCAGGATCAGCGGTCCACTGCCATCGGCGCCTGCGATCGCCGCATCGAGGACGTCGGGCCGCAACACCATCCCCGGCCCGCCGCCGAACGGCGCGTCGTCCACGGAGCGGTGTTTATCGCGCGCAAAATCGCGGATGTCCACCGTTTCGAGCCGCCAGATCCCGGCGTCGAGCGCCTTTCCCGCCAGCGAATAGGCAAGCGGCCCCGGCAGCATTTCCGGGAAGATCGTCAGCACCGTCGCACGCCAGGTCATGCGCGCTGCCCCTGTTTCTCCCTCGCCCCGATCGGGGGGAGAGGGGTCTCTTTGGCGGGTTCGATCAGCCCCGGCGGCGGGTCTAGCACCAGCCGGCCGGCGGTGAGATCGACGACCGGTACGATCGCCCGGGTGAACGGCACCATGACCGGCGGACCCACGGCAGGCGCGATTTCGAGCGTGTCGCCGGCGCCGAAATCGTGCACGGCGCGGACCTGCCCGACCGGAGTGCCGTCGGCAAGCGCCGCTTCGAGCCCGATCAGGTCGGCGTGGTAATATTCTTCCTCGCCCGGCGGCGGCAGCGCGGCGCGCGGCAGGTAGAGCCGCAGGCCGCGCAAGGCCTCGGCCTGGTCGCGGTCGTCGATCCCAGCCAGGTGCGCGATCACGACGCCCTTCGCGCTGCCGGTGAGGCGCAGGCTGAAGCGCCGATCGCCGCTCTCGTTTTCGAGCGGGCCGTAACGCGCGACATCCCGCGGATCGGCGGTGAAGCTCTTCACTCGCACCGCACCGCGCACGCCGTGCGCGCCGGTCACGACGCCGACGCAGACGCGCTTTTCCTGCACATTCATTGCCATGGCCGGTGGCCGCGCGACCCGATCAGCCGCGAGCCGCCGCGGCGGCCTCTCCGGCAGCCTCGGCCCGCGCCTGCGCCTTGGCCTTCGGCGTCGCCTTCAACGGCCGGTCGGGTATCGCCGGCTTGGCGATGATGCCGGCCTCGCCGAGAAAGCGCGCGACCCGCTCGGTCGGCTGCGCCCCGACCCCAAGCCAGTGCTTGATGCGCTCATCCTTGAGCGTCACCCGATCGGCGTGGCTGCGTTCAAGCATCGGGTTGTAGGTGCCGAGTTTTTCGATAAACCGCCCGTCGCGCGGGCTGCGCGCATCGGCGACGACGATCGAATAGAACGGCCGCTTCTTGGCCCCGCCGCGGGCGAGCCTGATCTTCAGGGACATCGGTAGGTCACCTCGTAAAGGAAAAAGGATGTGGTTCCCGGCGAAGGCGGGGATCCATCGTTCCGCAGCGCGAGAGTTGGATAAATAGACCCCGGCCTTCGCCGGGGACCACAGCGAGGGCGGGCATCGTCAATGCCGGAACCCCTGCGGCAGCAGCGCCGAGAGGCCGTGCCGCATCAGCCCCCGCTCGCCGAGCTTCTTCATCTTTTTCATCATCCCGGCCATGTCCTGATACTGCTTCAGGAGACGGTTGACGTCGGGCACCGAGGTGCCCGAACCGGCGGCGATGCGGCGGCGGCGAGAGCCGTTGAGCAGCTTCGGGTTCCTGCGCTCGGCCTTGGTCATCGAGCCGATGATCGCCTCCTGGCGCTTGATGACGCCCTCGTCGATGTTGGCCTCGTTCAGCTGCTTCTTGATCTTGCCGACCCCGGGCAGCATCCCGAGCATGCCAGTCATCCCGCCCATCCGGCGGATCTGGCGCAGCTGGCCGGCGAGGTCGTCGAGATCGAACTCGCCCTTCTGCATCTTGCGGGCAAGCTTCTCGGCCTCTTCCTCGTCGGCGGTTTCGGCGGCCTTTTCGACCAGGCTGACGACGTCGCCCATGCCGAGGATGCGCCCGGCGATCCGGTCGGGGTGGAACGGTTCGAGCGCATCGACCTTCTCGCCGGTGCCGATCAGGACGATCGGCCGGCCGGTGATCGCCCGCATCGACAGGGCGGCGCCGCCGCGCGCATCGCCGTCGACCCGGGTCAAGACGATGCCGGTGACGCCGACCCGCTCGCCGAACGCCTTGGCGACGTTGACCGCGTCCTGCCCGGTCATCGCGTCGGCGACAAGGAGGGTCTGGTGCGGAGTGGCAGCCTCGCGCACCGCAGCGACTTCGAGCATCAGCTCCTCGTTAACGTGGAGCCGGCCGGCAGTGTCGAGGAGCACCACGTCGTAGCCTTCGCGACGGCCGACATCGAGCGCCCGCCTTGTGATCACGACCGGCCCCTCGCCGGCGACGATCGGGAGGGTTGCGACGCCGACCTGGCGGCCGAGCTGGGCGAGCTGCTCCTGCGCGGCCGGGCGCTGCACGTCAAGCCCGGCCATCAGCACCTTCTTGCGCTCGCGATTTTTCAGCCTGAGTGCGATCTTCGCCGCGGTCGTCGTCTTGCCCGAGCCTTGCAGCCCGACCAGCATCACCGCGACCGGCGCGGCGGCATTGAGGTCGAGGCCGCTTTCGGCATTGGCACCGCGGCCGCGCGGTTCGCTGCCGCCCAAGACCTCGACGAGATGGTCGTGGACGATCTTGACGACCATCTGGCCCGGCGTCACCGAGCGCACGACATCCTTGCCGACCGCCTTCTCGCGCACCGCGGCAACGAAGTCGCGCACCACCGGCAGCGCAACATCGGCCTCCAACAGCGCCACGCGGATCTCGCGCAGCGCGGTGCCGACATCGTCCTCGGAAAGCGCGCCACGGCGGCGCAGCCGGTCGAAGACCTCGTTGAGGCGATTGCCGAGCGTATCGAACATGCTGATCCCCAATACCCACGGGGCCGGCGCGCGAAACTCGCGGACCGGCCGCCTCCCCGATATGGGGAGGGCGTGCGCACGCTGCTATCGGCAGGGCGCGCGGACGCTACATAGCGACCGCAACCGTGTCAACGGACGGGCCAAACAAACTTGGCAAGGACCAGCTATAACTCCTGACGCCGCGGGGGAATGGGCCCCCGCGGCTAACCAGGGAGAGACGGATGAAAATCCATCTCTTCCTGTCCCTCGGATGGATACGGGTGAAAGTTACCGTCCGTATCCTCCTGTACGGACAGGGCGCCGGGAGAGTTAATGGCTCTCCCGGCTGCCCCTGGAATGTAAGCACCGCCGCAGCGATCGACAAGCTGATAGCTCGTAGGATAGGTTGAGCGGAGCGAAACCCATCAAGGACATCAACAATGAGACGGTGAGACGGCGAGGTGCCGTACGCCTCGCAACCTCACTGCCTCGCTGTCTCGTTGTGAAATTTCCTACCGCCACAACCGCTTCGTCGCAACCGCGGCGCCTTGCGCCAGGGCTTCGAGCTTGGCCCAGGCGATCTGCGGGTGGACGCGGCCGCCGAGGCCGCAATCGGTCGAGGCGATGACCCGCTCCCGGCCGACGATGTCGGCGAAACGGCAGATCCGGTCGGCGACCAGCTCGGGGTGCTCGACGACGTTGGTGGCGTGGCTGACGACCCCCGGCAGGATGACCTTGTCGTCGGGCAGCTTGACCTCCCGCCAGACCCGCCATTCGTGCTCGTGGCGGACATTGCCGGCCTCGAACGAATAGGCCTGGCAGTCGACTGCCAGCATGATCTCGACGATGTCGCGCATCGCAATGTCGGTGACGTGCGGACCGTGCCAGCTGCCCCAGCACAGGTGATAGCGGATGCGCTCCTTCGGCAGGCCGCGCAGCGCGTGGTTCAGCGCCGCGATCCGCCGCATCGTGAAGTTCCGGTAGTCGGCGACATCAGGCTCGGGATCGATCATGTCCCAGCCGGTCGCGGTCGCCGGATCGTCGAGCTGCAGGATGAGGCCGGCATCGACGATCGCCTTGTATTCTTCGCGCAGCGCTTCGGCGCAGGCATAAAGAAATTCCTCGTCTTTCTCGTAGTAGGTGTTGCCGATGCGGTAGGCGCTGCCCGGGGCGACCGAGGTCATGAACCCCTCGGCAACGCCGGAGGCTGCCAGCGCTGCTTTGAAATTGGCGATGTCGCGGGCGATCATCTCCTGCCCGATATAGCTGAGCGGCCCGATGCAAACCGGCCCGGTCGCCGGCCGCGGCCCCATGTACACCCCGGATTCGCGGTCGGCATAGGCCGCCGCAAAGCGCACCCGATCGCGGCGCTGAGCGGCGCTGGTGAACACGATTTGGCCGGGACGGGAGCGTTGCGGCGCGAGATCGGCGGGGCCGTCGAGATCGAGCCCGCCCAGCCGCTGGAACGAATAGTGCCACCACGCCCCGTAATTGACCCGGTGCCCGGTCGGCTTGCCGAACTCGCCGTCACCGGGGATATCGACGCCGAGTTGCTGCTGATGCCGCACGACATCGGCGACCGCGCGAGTGAGGACGGCGTCGCGTGCGCCTTCATCGCCGGCGTTGTTGGCGGCGATCAGCGCGTCCGGCCGCGGCAGGTTGCCGACATGGCTGGTGAGGATGTGGTCTGTGCTGGTGCGCATGGCTGCCTCCGATCTGCGCCGTCGCCTCAGCTCCACAGCCGCTTCGTCGCCAGCGCGGCGCCTTGCGCGAGCGCTTCGAGCTTGGCCCAGGCGATCTGCGGGTGGACGCGGCCGCCGAGGCCGCAATCGGTCGCCGCGATGATGCGCTCGCGGCCGACGATGTCGGCGAAGCGGCAGATCCGGTCGGCGACGAGCTCCGGGTGTTCGACGACGTTGGTGGCGTGGCTGACGACGCCCGGCAGGATGACCTTGTCGTCGGGTAGCTTCACTTCCTGCCAGACCCGCCATTCGTGTTCGTGGCGGACATTCCCGGCCTCGAACGAAATCGCCCCGACATTGGCGGCGAGCACGGGTCCGACGATGTCTTTGAGCGCGATGTCGGTCACATGCGGACCGTGCCAGCTGCCCCAGCACAGATGCAGGCGAATGCGCTCGGACGGCAGGCCGCGGATCGCATGGTTGAGCGCGTCGATCCAGGTGCGTGCGAGCTTCTGGTAATCCGCTACCGTCGGCTCGGGATTGACCTGGTCCCAGCCCTCGGCAAGGCATGGATCGTCGAGCTGGAGGATTACCCCGGCGTCGACGATCGCCTTGTACTCCTCGCGCATCGCCTCGGCGCAGGCGAAGAGAAACTCCTCGTCGGTCTTGTAGTAGCGGTTGCCGATGCGGGCGCAACTGGCCGGCGCGACCGCGGTCATAAAGCCCTCGGCGACCCCGGCTGCCGCGAGCGCCGCCTGGAAATTGGCGATGTCGGCCCGGATCATGTCGTGCCCGGCATAGACGAGCGGGGCGACGCAGACCGGGGCGGGCGGCCGCGGGCCTGTCGTGATCCCCGATTCCGGATCATTGTAGGCGGCGGCAAACAGCGTGCGGTCGCGCCGGTCGCCGAAGCTGGTCAGCACCGCTTCGCCGGGTCGCGAGCGCTGCGGCGCCATCTCGTAGAGGCTCTCTCCGCCCCGTTCGATGCCGGAGAGGCGCTGCCACGAATAGCGCCACCACGAGCCGTAATTGACGCGCTGCCCCATCGCCTTGCCGAACTCGCCGTCGCCCGGCACGTCGATGCCGAGATCATGCTGATGGCGCACGACCTCGGTGACGGCGCCGCGCAGAATCCGCTGAAACTCGGCCTCGTCGACCGTCTCACCGCTCTCGCGCGCCCGGTTTGCGGCGATCAGCGCATCCGGCCGCGGCAGGCTGCCGGCGTGGCTGGTCAGGATGTGGTCGGTGCTGGTTCGCATGCGTCCCTCCCCATTCGAGCCTTTGCTCTGATCATAGGGCGGCTTGCGCCGGCGCGTCCATTCGGCGAAGAGATGCGGCACAAGAGATCGGAACATGTCGGAGACGGCAATCATCACCGAGCTGCCCGAAGCCGACGCGGCTGACGATCCGGCGAGCCGGCCGCAGGTTGCTCTGCTGCCGCACGCCCATCGTCGCGCCGAGGGCGGCCATCCGTGGATCTACTCGAACGAGGTGGCGATCGATGCGGCGGCGAAGGCGCTGGCGCCCGGCACGCTCGTCACGCTACGCCGCGCGGACGAGCGTCCGTTCGGCGTCGCGATGTTCAACCCGCACACCCTTATCGCCGCCCGCCTCCTCGACCGCGACGCCGGTCGGGTGATCAACAAGCGCTTTTTCGCGCGCCGGCTCGAACGCGCCCTCAAGATCCGAGAACGGCTGTACGATGCCCCCTATTACCGGCTCGTCCACGCCGAGGCGGATGGCCTGCCCGGTCTCGTCGTCGATCGGTTTGGCGCTACTTTTGTCGTCCAGGCCAACGCTGCCGGCATCGACCGCCTGACGCCGGTGCTCATCGACGCGCTGCGCGGCCTCTTGGCGCCCGAGGCGATCGTGCTGCGCAACGACAGCCCGGTGCGCACGCTCGAAGGGCTGCGGCCGGAGACCCGCATAGCGTTGGGCGCTGTCGAGGGCGCGGTGCCGCTTGAGGAAAACGGCGTGGCGTTCGAAGCCGATGTGCTGGCCGGGCAGAAGACCGGGTGGTTTTTCGACCAGCGCGACAACCGCGCCTTTGTCGCCGGGCTCGCCCACGATGCGCGGGTGCTCGACCTGTATTGTCACAGCGGCGGGTTTGCCGTCACGGCGGCGCATCGCGGCGCCGCCGCGGTGCTCGGCATCGACCGGTCCGAGCCCGCCCTCGCGCTGGCGGCCGCGGCCGCCCGGCGCAACGGAATCGCCGAGCGCTGCAGCTTTCGCCGCGCCGAAGTCTTTGCCGAAGGGGCGTCGCTCGCCGCCCAGGGCGAGCGGTTCGACATCGTCATCGCCGACCCGCCGGCCTTCGCGCGCTCGAAACGCGACGTGCCAGCGGCGTTGCGCGGCTATCGCAAGCTGGCCCGGCTCGCCGCGCAGCTGACCGCGCCGGGCGGCTTCCTGTTCCTCGCCTCGTGCTCCTACAACGTCGCGGCGGCGGAGTTTGCCGAGGCGGTGCGGCGGGGCCTCGCCGATGCCGGCCGCTCGGCGCGCATCCTCAAGAGCGCCGGGGCCAGCCCCGACCATCCGATCCACCCGGCGCTGCCGGAGAGCGCCTACCTGAAAGCCTTCACCCTGGCGCTCGACTGAGCTGGCCTTCGGTGTCGGCCGGCAAGGTCAGGCGGAACACGGTGCCATTGCCCGTGCTTTCGACGAGGGCGATGTCGCCGCCCTGCGCCCGCATCAGCTCACGGGCGATTGCCAGGCCGAGCCCGTTGCCGCCCGGCCGCGCCGAGCCGAAAAACGGCCGGAACAGGTTTTCCCGCGCCCGCGGCGGCAGCCCGTGCCCGTCATCGGCGACATCGATCGCGATGGCCCCGTCAACCGCAGCGGCGGTGAACCGCAGGTGTTGCGCGCCGGCTTCGACCGCGTTCTGCGCAAGGTTCAACAGCACCCGGTAAAGCTGATCGCGGTCGGCCCGCACGGTAAGCGCAGACGGCACCGCCCGCTCGATCGCCACCGGGTCGCTCCCGGTCGCCAGGCCCGGCTCGATCTCGGCGATCAGCGGCAGCAGCGGAAACCGGGTCGGCGTGAATGGCGGCGCGCCCTCGCGCGAAAAATCGAGCGTGCGGGTGCATAGCGCGACGGCGCGGTCGATCGCCTCGAACAGCCGCGGCGCGACGCGCCGGACCTCGGGCGCAGCGCTGTCAGCGAGCCCGTCGCTGACCAGCCGCGCCGTCGCCAGGATGGCGCGCAGATCGTGGTTGACCTTGGTGATCGCGGTGCCGAGCGCGGCGAGGCGGGCGCGCTGGCCGAGCGCCTGGCGCACGGTTTCCTGCAGCAGGGCCAACTCCTGTTCGGCGCTACCGATCTCGTCGCGCCGGCCGCTCGGGACGATGCGGCGCGAAGCGTCTTCCGGGTCTTCGCGGAACAGCGTCATGCTGGCGGTGATGCGCCGCATCGGCCGGACCAGCAGCCATTGCAGGCTGAGGTACACGAGCGCCGCGGTGGTCAGCGATATGACCACCGACAATTGGACGATCCGCGCTCCGAACGCCCACATCTCGCGGCGCAGCGGCGCCTCGTCGAGCAGCAATTCGACGGTCGCGCCCGGTTCGGTCGGTGCCGGCCCGACGACACGCATCACCCGGTTGTCGTTACGCGCCAAGGTTTCGAGCGAGCGCTGGATCCAGATCGGGATGTTGCCCTTGGTCAGATCGAAGGTGACGTCGGCCTTCGGCGCCACCGGGCTGTCGAGCATGAACACCATGCCGTTGGGACGGTGCAGGATGACGGCATGCGCGCCGACGTTGGCGAGCAGCTTCAGGGTCAACTTCTGATCGATCTTGCCGTCGGGGCTCGCCTGCAAGGCCAGGGTGGCAAGATGTCCAGCGGCGAGATGGTTGTCGAAATAGGTCATCCGGAAGCGCGCGACCGAGGGCACAAAGATCAGCACCTCGCTCAGCATCACAAAAAAGATCGTCAGCACGAGGAGCCGGGCCGACAGGCTGCGCACCGGCATCACCGCGCCCTCAGACCCCCCGTGGGGTCGTCTTTTCGGCCGTCACCCCCGCGAAAGCGGGGGTCCAGGGCAACTGGCGGGGCGTTGGTTCGCTGGATTCCCGCTTTCGCGGGAATGACGGGTATCTGGTTGAGTTTTGGAACTCCAATTTGTCGCCCCTCACCCGAATCGGGCCAGCAGGCGCACCAGGGCGCGGGTGCGCGGACCGAACAGGGTCGGCGTATAAAAGCTCCCGGCCGCGCGCTTGCCGGCCTCGCCGCGCGTCGGATAGGGCACGATCAGGTTTGCCATCGCACCGATCTTCAACCCCTGCGAAATCGCCAATGCCCAGGGCAGGATCAGGTCGCCCGCCGACGTCCCGAGGATCGTCGCGCCGAGAATACGCCCGCGCCGACCCGTGATGATCTTGACTTCACCGACAGTATCGCGCTCGGTGTGGGCGCGGTCGCTTTCTGCGAACGACCAGCGCAGCACCCGCACATCGTGTCCCGCCCGGCGCGCTGCCGTCTCGCTCAGCCCCACCTGAGCCAGCTCGGGGTCAGTATAAGTCACCCACGGCAACGCACGGTAATCGACGCGGGCCGGCAGCCGGAACAGCGCATTGCGGATGACAATCCCGGCATGATAGAGCGCGATATGCGTGAATTGCGGACCGCCGGCGGCATCGCCGAGGGCAAAGGCGCGGTGGTTGGTCGTGCGCAGCCGGGAATCGACGACGACCCCGGCGGCATTGGCAGCGATCCCAGCGATAGCGAGATCGAGCGCCTCGAGGCTGGGGCGCCGGCCGGCGGCGACCAGTAGATGCGACCCCGCAACGCGCTCGCTGGTCGCGAGGATGACCGCGATTTGGCGTCCGGCGCGCTCGATGCCGGCGACCGCGATCGAGGGTTTTAGGACGATGTCGTCTTCCGCCAGCCGCCCCGCGAGAGCCGCCACCAGTTCGGGATCGTCGTGCGGCAGCAGGGGACCGGCGTCGATCACCGTTACCGCGGCGCCGAGGCTGCGATGCGCTTGTGCCAGCTCGATGCCGATCGGCCCGCCGCCGATGACGATCAGATGCTCCGGCAGCGTCCGATTGGCGAAAACCGTCTCGTTGGTAAAAAACGGTACGGCGTCGAGCCCGGGGATCGGCGGCACGATCGGCGCCGAGCCGGTCGCGATGACGAAACGGCGCGCCCGGATTACGGTGTCGCCGGCGCGCACCGTGCGGCGGTCGACAAAACGTGCCTCGGCGGCGATCACCCGCACCCCGAGCCGTTCGAAGCGTTCCACCGAATCGGTGGGGGCGAGGCGGGCGATGACGCGCGCGACGCTGTCGGCGACGGCGGCGAAATCAATCTGCGGCGGGCCGTAGGCAATGCCGAGCTCGGCGCCGCGGCGCCAAGCAACGGCGAGCCGTGACGCCGCCAGCAGCGATTTTGACGGGACGCAGCCGTAATTGAGGCAATCGCCGCCCATCCGGCCGCGCTCGACGAGGATGACGCTGGCGCCCATCTGCACGGCACCGGCGGCGACAGCCAGCCCACCGGAGCCGGCGCCGATGACGCAGAGATCGGGAGTGAGCGTGGTCACGTCCGCCCGGCCCGAGCGCGCCAGCCCCTATAGGCGACCGGCAGCAGCGCCAGCGCGGCGAGGCCGAGGATCGGCAGAAACACGCGCGGCTGCGAGAGAATGGCGAGGTTGGGCGGGCGGCCTTCCTCGGCCAGCGTCCCGAGCGTATTGCCAAGGCTGGCGTAGATGAAGGCGGCCGGGACCATGCCGATAACCGTGCCGAAGACAAAGACCCCGAGCCGCAGCCCGACCGCGCCGGCCACCAGATTCACCAGCCAGAACGGAAAGATCGGTATGAGACGCAGGGCCATCAGGTAATAGAGGCCGTTGGCGCGGAACCCGGCCTCGAACCGCCGGACCCACGGACCGGCGCGCGCGGTGAGGCCGGCGAGGCCCGCGCGCGCGGCAAGAAAGACCACTGTCGCGCCCGTGGTCGCGCCGATCACGGCATAGGCCGTGCCCAGCCACGGGCCGAACAGAACGCCGCCGGCGATCGTCAGCAGAGCCGCTCCCGGCACCGACAATGCCACCAGCCCGGCATAGGCGAGGATGAAGGCGAGGGCGCCTATCGCCCCGGCCCGCGCCACCGCCGCGACGAGCCACTCGCGGTTCTCGGCGAGCGCAGCGAAGGTTACGTAGCGGTGCCCGCCGAGCGCCATGAACAACACCCCGGCGAGAACCAGAATTCCGAGCGGGACGAAACGATGGACGGCAACCGGACGCGGCGTTTCGTCAGCCATCGCCGGATTGTGAACGGGGACACGCGGCTGCGCCAGCGCCCGCTGCGGCTGGCGCCTCAATTCACCGTGAATTCGCGAAGGGCGTCTCGCATCAGCCGGTCATCGACCAGCCCGCACCGATCAACATCGCCGCGGCGATCAGGATGATCGGGTGGATCCCGCGCAATTGGGCAGCGAAGATCGGCGCCGCGCC
This sequence comes from Allostellaceae bacterium, assembly GCA_036000945.1. Classification (GTDB taxonomy): domain Bacteria; phylum Pseudomonadota; class Alphaproteobacteria; order ATCC43930; family CGMCC-115725; genus DATARH01. Next base: position 6,182 of record DASYUS010000468.1, on the reverse strand, counting down.
GAGGAGCAGGAGTGGGTGGAGGTCGGCAACGGGCTGGGCGAGCGCGAGCAGCGTAGCGCCGAGCAGACCCACCGCCGCAGCGGCAGCAAAACGCCCAAACGCCTGAAACCAGGCCGAATCTTTGAGTTGATTGACGATTTGCCCGGCAAACCCGGCGAACACGACCGGCAGGGCGAAAACCGCCAGCGTGGCCGCTGCGGCTCCGGGGATCGCTGCGACGTGATAGCCGATGAACGCGGCAAGGATCAGCACCGGTCCGGGCGTTATGTAGGATAGGCCCACGCCGGTGGCGAACTGCGCCGGTGTCAACCAGCCAGTATCGGCGACGGCGAGCCGCTCGACGAGAGGGAGGGCGGCCTGCCCACCGCCGAAGGCGAGCGTACCGATAACGAGAAACCGGGCGACCAGTTCAAGCATTGCGGGTCACCCGATCGACCGCGACGCCGAGCAGACCGGCCAGCCCCACGACGAGCGCGGCATTGATGAACAACCCGAACCCGAAGGCGGCGATCAGGACGACCGTCAGAGGCACCGAGGCCGCCTCACTTCGGGCCAGTCGCCACATGGCCGCAGCGAGGATGCCGACGACAGCGACTTGCAAACCGGCGAATGCGCTGCGAATCACCGGCCGATCGGGCAGCGCGAAAACCGCCGCCGCCGCAACGGTCATCATCGCGAAGGCGGGCAGCAGAAACATGACTGCGGCGGTGATGGCCCCGGTCCAGCCCCCGAGCCGCCAGCCGAGGAAGGCGACGACCTGAACCGTGGTCGATCCGGGCAGCGGTTTCGTATAGGCCAATGCGTCGGTCACATCGCTCGCGCGCAGCCAGCCGCGCCGTTCGACGAGGTCACGGTGCAGCAGCGCGATTGCTGCCCCGAGCCCACCGAAGGCGACGGCTCCTATCCGCAGCAAGGCCCACGCAAGCAACGGCAGACGAGGATGCTCGGGAGATTCGGCTGAATCGCGCGGTATGCTATTGGTCCTCGTGGCGAAACGGCGAGAACTCGGCGAGGTGCTCGATTTTGCGCTCGACCATGTCGCGCTCGCGGGCAAGGAACGAGGCCACCGCGCGGCGGAAATTCGGGTCGGGAATCCAGTGCGCGCTGTAGATCGGCACCGGCAGATAGCCGCGCTGCAATTTGTGCGGCCCCTGCGCGCCGGCCTCGACGCGCTGCAAACCGCGGTCGATCGCGAATTCGATCGCGCGGTAATAGCAGCACTCGAAATGCAGGAACGGGTATTCGCGGTAGGCCCCCCAATTGCGGCCGTAGATCGTGTCGCGGCCGAGGATGTTGAAGGCGCCGGCGACGTACTCGCCACCGCTCCGCGCCATCACCAGAACGATCTTCTCCGGCATCCGCTCGCCGATCATCGTAAAGAAGCGGCGGGTCAGGTAGGCCGAACCCCATTTGCGGTCCGAGGTCGCCAGGTAGAGGCGATAGAACGCGCCCCACACCGCCTCGTTGAGGTCCGCCCCGGTCAGCACCTCGACCTCGATGCCGCCGCCCAGTGCCTCGCGCCGCTCCTTCTTCACCGCCTTGCGCTTGCGCGAATTGAGTGCGGCGAGATAGTCTTCGAAATCGCGGTAGCCCTGGTTGGTCCAGTGGAACTGCTGGCCGATCCGCTGCAGGAACCCGGCCTCGGCAAAAATCTCGAAATCCTTTGCCTCGGGGAAGTTGACGTGCAGCGAGGAGAGCTTGCGCTGGCGGACGAACTCGACCATTCCGGCGATCAGGTGGCTGCGCGTCTCCTCGCCGGCTTCGGGCCTGACGAGCAGACGGGGGCCTGGCACCGGGGTGAACGGCACCGCGCACAAGAGCTTCGGGTAATAGCGCCCGCCCGAGCGCTCATACGCGTCGGCCCAGCCCCAGTCGAAGACGTATTCGCCGTAAGAATGGCTTTTCAGGTACATCGGCACGACGCCGACGAGATGCCCGCTGCCGTCGCTGAACGACAAATGCTGCGGCGCCCAGCCGGCGCGTGCGGTGGCCGAGCCGCTCTCTTCGAGGGCCTTGAGAAAAACATGGCTGACGGTCGGGTTGATGTCGCCGGCGCAGGCATCCCACTCTTCGGCCGGGATCTCGGCGATCGAGCTGTGCAGGTGCAGGGTGATGGTTTCGCCGGCCGGGCTTGCTTTGGACGCCTCTCGGTTGCTCATTGCCGCCGCCCCGTCAGCCGATCTCGACGGTTGCTTCGACCTCGGCGGCGACGCCACCCGGCAGCGAGCTGACCCCGACTGCGGCGCGGGCGTGGCGACCGATATCCCCGAACACCTCGACCATCAGGTCGGAGGCGCCGTTGATGACCTGCGGCATGTCGGTGAAGTCGGGCGTGCAGTTGACAAACCCGCCGAGCCGCAGGATCCGGCGCACCCGGTCGAGATCGCCGCCGCAGGCGACACGCAGATGGGCGAGGATGTTGAGGGCGCAGAGCCGCGCTGCTTGCTGGCCCTCGGCGATGCCGATCCCGGCGCCGAGCTTGCCGACAAAGCGGCGCTCGCCGTTCCAGGCGCAGATCTGCCCGGCGACCAAGACGAGGTCGCCGCTGATCGTGAACGGCACATAGTTCGCCACCGGTGCCGCCGGCTGCGGCAATTCGATGCCGAGTGCCGTGAGCCGCGCCTCGATTCTTCCACTCATCGCCCGTGTCTCCCAACCCGCGAAGGCCGCTCGGCACCGAGGATAGGCGCTCTGCCGCCGCTGTCCAGCATGCCGCGAAACCGCCGCATTCGCTCTCTAGCACCGCAACCCATGCACAAGCCGTGGTGCGCCCTCCTGCTCCTCTCCGCACTGCTCGGCCCCGGTGCCGCGCCGGCGGCGACGCTCGGCGATGCGCAAATCGGGTTCGCCGCCGACCGCACGCTGGTCATCGATGGACGCAGCTACAAGGGCAAGATCTGGGCCATGCCGGGCCGCGAGCGGCACGAGCAGGCAATTCATGCCTTCCGACCGGTCTTCCTGCTGCGCGCCGGCAGCCAGCTCGGTGAAGTTGTGCTCGCCCAAATGAAAACCATCGTCCAGTTCGCCATGCCGCCCGAGTTGCATATCCTGGCCAGTTCCCGGCTCAAACAGCACCCTGTCGGCCGCGAGATCGTCAACGGCATTGCCACGACAAAATACGCGATCGACGAGACCGTGCCGGAGGGCCGCGCCCTGGGTGCGCTGTGGCTCAGCCGCGACGGCATCCCGATGAAGCTTGCCGGTAGCTTCACGCGGCAGAATGGCAAGGTGTCAAGCGTTCGCTGGGAGCTGAGCCACGTCAAGATCGGGCCTCAGCCTGCCGCCTTGTTTGAGCCGCCACACGGGTTTTCGAAGCTGCCGCCGGAGGCGGTCGCCCCGCTCCTCGGCCTCAAGCTCAAACCGGCGGCGCGCTAGACCCCGTCGTTCTAAATCAGAACCGCCGGGTGTCGCCGATCCGAGAGGAGCGCCGTGCGGGACCGCGAGCGAGGCGTTCCGTGGCCTCGCCGGATCGGGATGTTCAGGATTTCCTGACGTAGAGGACGACGCCGTGGCATCCACCGTGCTGGGTGTGCTGCAAGAGCAGCTCGTGTCCCTCGCGAAGGTCCAGCAGCGCCAACACGCGGCTGAGGTCATAATCATACATCGTCATATGAGGATGCTCGCTTGCGGCCGGCGATGTGTAGATCACCGCTTGTTGGCCGTCATAGCCGTAGCTGCTCAACTCGCGAAGCAGTTCACCGACATGCGTGTGGTCATGATATGTAGTCACATGCAGCGTCATCACCCCGCCGACATTTACTGCTTTCCATAGTTTGTCGATTATAACATATCCGCGGACCGGCGGAATATGCTGCAAGACGATGAAAGAATTGACCCAATCGAATCTGTCCTCGGAAGGGATATCGTTGCGGACCGATGCATTGACGCGACTGGATTTGATATGATGTTGCGCCCGTTCCAACATGCCTTGTGCAACGTCCACGCCGATCGCCTGACCTGCAATCCTTGCCAGCGGTATCAGCAGCCGGCCGACGCCACAGCCGAAATCCAACGCCGACTTCGGCGTAAAATTTCCGAAGGCGCGCCGGATCGTTGCTAGCGTCTGCTCAGCATAAGCTTGCCCACTCGCGAAAAATTGGGCGAGATCTTCCGAGTTGGGATCACGAAATCTCTCTTCCACCAAGACGCCATGATAGGGAGCCTCTTCAGCGATCGCTTGCCAATCCTTGTCCGTATCACGGATTTCGGCGGACTGAGAGTGGGAATGAATGAGCTGTGCCTGCCGTCTACTTGATTCCTCCGAGGACAAGAAGACCAATACAAGTTCATCATGCGTGATTTTCCCATCATTCAAGTTGACCAAATGCGATGCAAGCCCCGCTTCGTCAGGGGCCCGACCCAACAGGGTATGGTATAGGAGGGTTACAAACGATTCATTGTCGAGGCTCATCGAATTATGATCCCAGCGGCGGTTCATCGGTTGTGAAAGGATGTCCCAACGTGCGTTCGTCAGCCGCCGTCTTGAAGATGACATAACGCATAGACAACACCACTGGCTGGAGAAGATAGCCGAGTGTTCTTGACAGGCGCAAAATAATTCGGATCAAGGGAATCTCGTTCGGTACGGTCGCCGGGATCTTGCGCATCCTGGCCAGTTCCCGGCTCAGAAAGCACCCTGTTTGCGAGACCCAACGGCATCGCCACCACAAAATACCAATCGACGAGATCGCGCCGGAGGGCCGCCCGCTAGGCGCGCTGTGGCTCACCCGCTGTCGCCCGCTCCTCGGCCTCAAGCTCAAATCGGCGGCGCATGAGGAGGCCTGCGCGTCGTTGGCTATCGCCGACCCGGCTGCGCCCGCTATTATCGCCTCCCCAACCGAGGGAAGGAGGATCCCCCATGGCGAACGTACCCGGTCTCGTCACCGACCCCAGCCGCATCAAGGGCGGCGTCATTTCGCTGTCGAGCGGCGGAACCCAGATCGCCGCCTATCTCGCGCGGCCGCTCCAGCCCGGAAATTACCCCGGCATCGTCGTGATCCAGGAAGCCTTCGGGCTGGTCGACCACATTTGCGACGTGGCGCGGCGTTTTGCCAATATCGGCTACAACGCGGTCGCACCGGCGCTCTATTGGCGGCGCGGCGGGCCGAAGGATCCCGAAGTCATGGAGCAGGTGTTCCCGGTGATGTTCGGTCTGCCCGACAGCGAGGCGGTGCAGGACCTCGAAGCCGCCGCCGACTACCTCAATGCCCTCCCGGGCGCGACCGGCAAGGTCGGCGCGATCGGCTTCTGCTCGGGCGGCCGGCACACGCTGCTCTTCGCCTGCAGCAGCGCCAAGGTCAATGCGGCGGTCGATTGCTGGGGCGGCTTCATCCACCGAGCGACGCCCGACGCCGAAACCACCGCGGCGCGCCCCAAGGCCCCGTTGGACATGGTCGGCAATCTGCATTGCCCGCTATTCGGCGTCTTCGGCGTCGAGGACCAGAACCCGCCGGTGGCGCTCGAAGCCGAAATGAAGCAGCGCGGGCAGGCCGCCGGCAAGGACGTGACGACCAAGATCTATCAGAACGCCGGCCATGCCTTCCTTGCCGACTACCGGCCCAGCTACCGCGAAGCCCCGGCGCATGAGCTGTGGGCCGACGCCACCAGCTTTCTCGGCAAGCACCTGAAATAGGCCCCTCACCCTCCCGCTACGCGGGTCCCTCCCTCTCCCCGCTTGCGACCCGCTTGCGGGAGAGGGCCGGGGTGTGGGGCGCCACTCAAGCCCGGTAAAACGGCCGGTCGCCCTTGATCGTCACGCGGTAGCCGTGGCGGTGTTGCGGGAAATAGTCCCACATCGCGTGATGCTGGGTAGAGCGGTTGTCCCAGAACGCGACCGAGTTCGGCTGCCAGCGGAAGCGGCACTGGAATTCCGGCGTCTCGCAATGCCGGTACAGCATCTCCAACAGCGCGTCGCCTTCGAGCCGGCTCAGCCCCTTGATCCCGGTGGTAAAATTGCGGTTGACGAAGAGCGCCTTCCTGCCGGTCACCGGGTGGGTCCGCACGATCGGGTGCTCGGCCTTGGGGAACCCGCCCTCGCGTGCGGCGTAGCCGAAGCGGCCGCGGTAGACCGGCTCGCCGTCATGGATCGCGGTCAGCCCTTCGACAAGGCGCCGGATCGGCGGCGACAGCTTGTCGTAGGCGGCATACATGCTGGCGAAGAGCGTGTCGCCGCCCTCTGGCGG
>DASYUS010000467.1:0-6752 GCA_036000945.1 Allostellaceae bacterium | reverse complement strand
TGGTGCCGTAGTTCTAGCGGCTGTTCGTGGACAGCGGCGCCACGCTGCCGACGCCGATGGCGGTGCTGCTGGCCGTCGGCGATTTCCTGAAGGCCTGGTGGTGGGCGCTGGTCGCGGCGCTCCTCGCCCTGGTGCTGGCGATCCGCGCGCACAACCGGCAGCCGCAGGGCCGCCTGCGCTGGCACCGCTGGCTCCTCCGCCTGCCGCTGTTCGGCGAGCTCGTGATCAAGGTCGAGGTGGCGCGCTTCGCCCGCACGCTCGGCACCTTGCTCGCCAACGGAGTCACCGCCCTGGCGGCCTTTTCGATCGCCACCGGGGCCATCGGCAATCGCGCCGTCGCCCGCGCCGTCGAGAGCACCGGCGGCCGGCTGAAGCGCGGCGAGGGGCTGGCGCGGCCGCTGCGCGAGCTGCCGCTGTTCCCGCGGCTGGCCGCCCAGCTCGTGCAGGTCGGCGAGGACAGCGGCCAGCTCGAGCAGATGCTGCTCAAGGTCGCCGACATCTATGACGAGGAGGTGAGGCGGACGCTGCAGCGGCTGGTGGCGCTGCTGGTGCCGCTCGTCACCATCGGCCTGGGCCTGCTGGTTGCGGGCATCATCGGCACCATGCTGACGGCGATCCTGGCGACATACGATTTGTCATTTTGAGGCGGCATCCGCCGAATGCTAGACTTGCTGCCCACGATCTCGCGCGATGAGGAGGCTTCAGCGACCATGACCGCACATCGCGATCGACGACATTGCCAGGAAGGCTACACGCTGGTCGAGTTGCTGGTGGTGCTGGCTATCCTCGGCATGCTGGTCGCCCTCGCGGCGCCGCGGCTCATCAAGTATCTCGGCTCCGCCAAGGTCGATACCGCCAAGATCCAGGTCGAGAAACTCGGCGGCGTGCTCGATCTCTATCACCTCGAAACCGGCCGCTATCCGAGCGATCAGGAGGGGCTGGCGGCGCTGGTGGAGCGGCCGCCGCAGGCGGAAGCCTGGAACGGCCCCTATCTCAAGAACCGCGAGTCGCTGACCGATCCGTGGGGGCGGCCCTATGCCTATCGGTCCCCGGGCCAACACGGCGACTACGACCTCTACTCCCTGGGCGCGGACGGCAAGGAGGGCGGCGAGGGCGAGAACCGTGACGTCACGAGCTGGTAACCGCGCGGACGCCGCCGGCTTCACGCTGCTCGAGCTGCTGGTGGTGCTGGTGATACTCGGGCTGACGGTCACACTGGCGGTGCCGATGTTCGCCCGCGCCATGCCGGGCGTCGAGGCCAAGGCCGCCGCCCGCGATGTCGCGGCAATGCTGCGTGCCGCGCACAGCCTCGCCATCGCCGGCAACCGTGAGATCACCGTTGCCGTCGATCTCGATCATCGCACGGTCGAGCTCAGCGGGGCGCGTAGCCGGACGATCGCCGCGGGCATCGGCATCGGCCTCTTCACGGCCGCGGAGGAGTTGATCGATCGCGGCGCCGGCCGCATCCGCTTCTATCCCGACGGCACCTCCACGGGCGGACGCGTGCGACTCTCGGCCGGCGAACGCAACTACGACGTCGTCGTCGATTGGATCAGCGGCAACGTGAAGATCAATGACTGACCCGCGATCACCCGCAGGCGAGGCGCGGCGCCGCAGGCGCGAGCGCGGATTCACGCTCATCGAAATCATCATCGCGCTCGCCATCCTGGCGGTGGCCCTGGGCGCGCTGTTCGAGGCGTTCTCCGGCGGCCTGCGGGCGACAGCCGTCGTCGGTCGGCAAGCGGCGACCGTCATGCTGGCGCAGTCCCTGCTCGATCGGATCGGCCAGGACATTCCGCTCACGGCCGGCGAGCAGGTGGGCGTCAGCGAGGACGGCCTGCGCTGGAGCATCGTCATCGTGCCCTCGCCGCTGATCGCGCCCGAACGCCGCGCCGACAGTCCGCTGCTGCCGCTCGATGTCGTGGTGACCGTCGCCGCCGATCGCGGCCGGCCGGTCGGCCTCACGAGCCTGCGGCTGGCGCCGGTCACCGCAAGCGAGCAGGCGGACCAATGAACGGCCGCCGGCGCCAGGGCGATCGCGGCGCGCGCGGCTTCACGCTGGTGGAGCTGCTGGTCGGCTTGAGCCTGCTGTCGCTTATCTCGCTGTTGCTGTTCGGCGGCTTCCGCTTCGGCCTGCGCGCGTGGGAGGTCGGCGACGACCGCATCGCCGCAACCAACGAGACCGAGATGGCGCAGCATCTCCTGCGGCGTCAGCTCGCCGAGGCGCAGCCGATCGTCATCGGCCCGCGAGCGGAAGGGGCGCCCACGCTGTTTCAGGGCGACGCCGCCGGCGTGACGTTCGTGGCGCCCCTGCCCGTCCATCGCGGCGTCGGCGGATTCTATGTATTCTCCGTGTTGACGCGCGATGCCGGGGGCGATCGGCAGCTGCTGCTGCGCTGGCGGCGCTTTCGCGCCGACGCCGCGGTCGGGGCGGACTTCGACCCCAAGGATCAAAGCGTGCTCGTGAACAACATCGATTCGATCGAGATCGCGTATTTCGGGCAGCCGTCGGCGGCCGCACCGGCGCAATGGCTGCAGCGCTGGGACGGCACGGTCGGGTTGCCGCAGCTGCTTCGCCTGCACGTCGTGTTCCCGCCCGGCGACGCCCGCCGCTGGCCGGCGTTCGTCGTGTCGCCGCGGCTGCGGATATCGCCATCATGATCGCGCTGGCCGCTCCGATCGCGCGCTTCTTCACCTGGTGGTCGGGTGAATTGGCCGCCTGCGTGCCCGCGGGCTTGCGCGGCGTTCTCGACGGGCGGCGCCAGCAGATCGCGGTCGACTATCGCGAGCGCGAGGTCGAGCTGCACCACCGGGCGCGCGGCGGCTGGCGCACGCTCGGCAGCGTCGCCATCGACCGCGCGGCGCCGGCCGCCGGCCGCGCCGCCTGCCTCGCCGCCTTGCGCGGCATTCGCCGCGGCGCGGCCGAGATCATCCTGCGCCTGCCGGCGGCGCAGGTGTTGCGGCGGCGCGTCGACCTGCCGCTCGCCGCCGCCGAGAACCTGCGGGAAGTGCTGGGCTTCGAGCTGGATCGCCTGACGCCGTTCAAGAGCGCCGATGCCGCCTACGACTATCGCATCGCCGCCACCGATCGCGAGGCGCAGCGACTGACTGTCGACCTCGCGGTCGCGCCGCTGGCGCTGGTCGAGGAAGCCGTGCGCGTCGCCGAGGCCCTGGGGCTGCCGCCGGACCGGGTTGGCGTGGCGAACGGTCTCGATGCCGGAGCGGCGCAGATCAATCTTCTGGGCGCGCCGAGCGACGGCGGCGGAAGGTTTCTGCGCCGGGTGACTCTGGCGTTGGCCGCGCTGTTCTGCCTGCTGCTGGCCGGCATGGTGCTGTGGCCGCTCCATCGCGAGCAGGAAGAGCTGGCCGGCCTCGAGGCTCGGCTGCAGCGCAGCCGCGCCGAGGCGACCGCGGCCGACCGGCTGCGCGCACAGCTCGCCGAGGTCCTCGACAGGAAATCATTCCTGGTTCAGCGCCGGCAGGCGACGCCGCTGGCGGTCGCCGTGCTGAAGGACCTGACGGAGCGGCTGGCGGACGACACCTGGCTGGTGCAGCTGCATGTCGGCGGCGGGCAGGTCATGCTGTCGGGCTATGCGCCGGCCGCCGCCGCGCTGGTGCCGGCGCTCGAGGATTCGGACCTGCTGTCCGACGTGCGCTTCGGCTCGCCGGTGATGCCCGATGCACGCGTCGGGCGCGAGCGCTTCAACCTGTCGGCCAAGATCGCCGGCATGGGCGGCAGCTGAGCCATGTTCACGACTCCCTGGCTCAGCCGCGCCGCCGCCCTCCTCCTGCTGGCGGCCGTTCTCGCCGTTGCCTATGTCTGGATCGTCGAGCCGATCGCGGCGGCCTACGCGAACACGGAGGCCGCCATCGCCGATACGCGCGACCTCGTGGAGCGCTACGATCGGCTGGCGGCGGCGCGCGCAAGCCTGGAGGCGCAGCTGGCCGCCATCGAGCAGAAGCCGGACACGGCCGCCTACTATCTGAGCGGCGCCACCGATGCCTTGGCGGCCGCCTCGCTGCAGGCGCGCGTCACGGCGCTCGTCGAGGGCAGCGGCGCCACCTTGCTGAGCATCCAGACGCTGACCAGCACCGAAGACCGGGGATTGCGCCGGGTCGCCATCCGGCTGCAGATGACGGCCGAGATCGCACCGCTCGTGCGCGTGCTGCACGGCCTCGAATCCGGCATCCCCCTCCTCTTCGTCGACAACCTGGAGCTGCAGAGCCAGGCCGCGCCGGCGATCGAGCCGGACGCCGCCGAGACGAGCGCGCCGCTCATCGTCGGCTTCGATCTCTACGGCTACCTGCCGCCGGTGCAGCCATGACGCGGCCCCGGCGCGCGCGCCTGCTGTGGCCGCTGCTGCTGTTGGCGGCATGCGGCGTCGCGGGCGCGCGGCTCTATGACGATTGGCGCCGGCCGCCGGCCGGGAGCGAGAGCGGCGAGCTGTCGGCCGCGGCAGTCGGCGGCGCGGCGACGCCCGCCGGCGCCCCCGAGGCCGCGCTCGCATTGCCGCCGCCCGAACAGTTCGCGGTGATCGTCGAGCGGCCGCTGTTCGCGCAGACGCGCCGCCCGCCGCCGCCAGCGCCGCCAGCGGCGGCGGAGCCGGCGCCGCCGGCGGAAACCGAGCCGGAGCCGGATGTTGTCGAGACCCCGCCGCCGGAGCCGCCGCCGGCGGTCGACTTCACGCTCGTCGGCGTCGTCACCGACGGCAGCGAGCGCCATGCGCTCGTGCGGCGCCAGAGCGACGGCGCCGTCGTCGAGGTGCCGGAGGGCGGCGACATCTCCGGCTGGTTCGCCGTGCTCATCGATCCCGAGCGCGCCGTGTTCCGCCAGGGCGGCACCGAGGAAGAGCTGGTACTGCAGTTCGACGCGCCGGTGCCGGCGGACCAAATTCCGCCGCCGCGCGTCCGGGCAACGCCACCGGCCGTCCCGCCTGCCGACAACGGCGCTGGCGACAATGGAACGGCGACGCAATAGCGGACTCGACGCGCTTAGCAGCCCGCATCTTCTGTGACAATTCATGCACACGCATATTTGATGGCCCTCCAGGACAGGAATGCTATTCTATTGAGCTCTCCCGGACGGTGGCGAAGGTCGCGTCGCGCCTTCGGGGTGCATTCGATATCGAGACCACAACCCACGAGAGGTGGACAATGGCAAGGCGCGCTGCGGTTCTGTCGTTCATGCTGGCCATCGGCGCTGCCGTCCCGGCGGCCGCCCAGGATTCCGAGCTGATCGGCTACACGGCCGTCGTCCGCAACGGCGCGGCCGGCGTCCTCGTCTTCAACGAGGACTGCGACAACGCCTTTCCGGGCGTCGGCGCCCATTTCTGCACCTCCGAAGACTTCATACGCGGCAACCTGCCGACCCGGCCCGCCGATCCCGGCGCCAACGCGACGAACTGGATCGCTCCAAGCGTCGTCGACACGGTCGTCGCGGGCACCGTGATCACCGTGATCGACCAGAGCGGCAAGACCGGGACGCCCGCGAACCTCACCTGCGACGGCTGGGCCTCGGCCGCGGCCACGGTGACGGGGCTCACGGCCAACGACAAGGGCACGGTAGTTCTGGCCGCCTGCAACGGCGCCCGCAACATCGCGTGCTGCGCGCCGTCGGGGCCTTGACGGGTGGCGTGTCGGGAAGCTCCGTCGCCAATCCGCTGAAAGGGATCCTCAAGCCGCCCTCTCTCGCGACGCCGCGCGGACCGAAGCTGCCGACATTCCGCGTGAGCTTATCGAGGAAGTGCGCCTCGTACCCGAAAAGGAGAAGCTGCGGATTGAATTGCGCGGGGACTTGGCGGCGATCTCGATCGTCGCTCAAAAAGGCCATCCCGGCGCCAGGGGCGCCGGGATGAGAATAGAGCTGGTAGCGGAGGAGCGATACCCGCTTTACCGAACTCGTCGTCAGTGGCTGCCATCGCCGAAAAGTAAGCCCTCGTAGGTTCAAATCGAGGACCCGCAACCGACTATGTCGAACGATCTGCCATAGCGTAGGTTTGACGCAGGTGACCGGAGACCTGTATTAGGAAACTTGGTTCAAGCAATCAAGAAAATGCCGCGCCCGGCGCTGCCCTCGCGCCGCTCCTGCCCAAAAAATATGCGCCGCTTCAGCCCAACGGCAACGGTTTGCAATCCGTCTACCTTATCGGGAGGAAGCCGATCGATCTTTACTCTGCACCTCAGGAGAAAAAGCCCCGCCGGTGAGAGCGGGGCAAGTTGGGTGCCGGCGATAGGTGCACCGGCAAGCGGCCCTTCGGAAGTCAGCTTGGACCGCTCAACGCCTACCGTATCGTGACCAACGTGGCAGAACCATTGAATTCTCGCGTATGGGCTGTGCCGCCGAAGTCGCTTCAGCAACAGGCTGTTGGTTTGGACCAAGATGACGAAGAATGGCAAAAACCTGAAGCAGACGACCAGCTGCCGGTCCAGGTGCGCCGCCGGCAACACGGAGGCTCACGGGCGCTGGCATGCTATTGCGACTAAAAGGCCATCGCCGGTGTCAGTTGATGACTTGCGTTACATCAACGTCGACAATCAGCGTTGCCGTCACACCTGCCACTTGCGCGGTGTAGGTGTGACACTGCTGTCCGTTGATCGCCGTGTCTGCGGCTTGTGTCCACCCCTGCCCGACCGAGGACACTTTGTCGCCGGTATTGCCAAAAACGACGAATTGATCCGTCTCCGACAGGCTTACGACATCAGACGCCGACAGCGTCATTTGGTTGTTGCCAGTCCCACTCAGATCAAATCGC
>DASYUS010000466.1:0-9553 GCA_036000945.1 Allostellaceae bacterium | reverse complement strand
CACCCACCCCGGCCCTCCCCCATCGAGGGGAGGGAATGGGCGCATCAAATGCAATCGCCCCGGACCTGCGCAATCTTGCCCCCATGCGCCCCGCGCGCTACTGAGGGCGGCAGCGATTCGGTGCGGGATGCGACGGAGGGTGGGAGATGGCGATTTCGGGCGAGTATGACGTCGTCGTGGTGGGGGCGGGGAATGCCGGGATGTGCGCGGCCTTGGCGGCGCAGGAGAATGGCGCGCGGGTGCTGGTGCTGGAGGCGGCGCCGTTTGACGAGCGCGGCGGGAACAGCCGGTACACGGCGGGGGCGCTCAGGTTTGTCTATAACGGCGTCGATGATCTCTTGAAGCTCTGCGACCTCAGCGAGACCGAGATCGCCACTTCGGATTTCGGCACCTATACGCAGGACAAGTATTACGACGATCTGGGGCGCCTCACCGACTACCGCTCGAACCCCGACATGGCCGAGCTCCTGATCACCAAGAGCCAGGAGACGCTGTTGTGGATGCGCGGCAAGGGCATCCGCTTTGCCCCGATGTATTCGCGCCAGGCCTTCAAGCACGACGGAAAATTCGTCTTCTGGGGCGGCCTCGCGCTCGAAGCCTGGGGCGGCGGGCCGGGGCTGGTCGAGGGGCTCTACAATTCGGCCGAAAAGCACGGCATCGCCGTCGCCTACGAGGCGCGCGGCGAGAGGCTGATCGCCGACGATGACGGGGTCCACGGCGTCATCGCCAATGTCGAGGGCAAGACGACATCGATCCCGTGCAAGGCGGTGGTGCTGGCGTGCGGCGGGTTCGAGGCCAATGCCGAGATGCGCACGCGCTATCTCGGCCCCGGCTGGGACCTCGCCAAGGTGCGCGGCACCCGCTTCAACACCGGCGGCGGGATCAACATGGCGCTGGCGATCGGCGCGATGGCCTACGGCAATTGGTCGGGCTGCCATGCGGTCGGCTGGGATTACGGGGCGCCCGAATTCGGCGACCTCGCGGTCGGCGACAATTTCCAGAAGCACTCCTACCCGTTCGCCGTCATGGTCAACGCCGACGGGGTGCGGTTCTGCGACGAGGGCGCCGATTTCCGCAACTACACCTATGCCAAATACGGCCGCGAGATCCTGAACCACCCGCACCAGTTCGCATGGCAGATCTTCGATCAGCAGGTCGTGCAGTATCAGCGCGAAGAATACCGCATCCGCCAGGGGACGAAAGTGGTGGCGAACACGATGGAGGAGCTGGCCGACAAGATGGCCGAGACCGGCGCGGCGGTGCACAAGCCGACCTTCTTGAAGACGATCAGCGACTACAATGCCGCGATCGACCGCTCGATCCCGTACAACCCGACGGTCAAGGACGGGCGGACGACGCGGGGCCTCGCGATCGACAAGACCAACTGGGCGATGCCCTTGGAAAAACCGCCTTACGAGGCCTATTGCACGACCTGCGGCGTCACCTTCACGTTCGGCGGGCTCAAGATCGACACCGACGGGCGGGTGCTCGACACCGCGCAAAGGCCGATCCCCGGGTTGTATGCGGCGGGGGAGCTGGTCGGCGGGCTGTTCTATTTCAACTATCCGGGCGGGACGGGGCTCGTGTCGGGCTCGGTGTTCGGCAAGATCGCCGGCACCACCGCCGGCCGGCAGGTCGGGCGGAACATTTAGACCAAAAGTAACGCCTTAACGCAAGGACGCGAAGGATACGCAAAGGACGCGAAGGCGCCGAGCTTGGCGCGAAGCGCCGTCAATTAACCACGGAGGCACGAAGGACACGAAGACCGTCATCGGCCCATGTGACGTCCGTGTCTTCGTGGCTCTGTGGTGAGTTTTTTGGCGCTGCGCGCCGGACGCACCGATGCCATCGCGTCCTTTGCGTATCCTTTGCGGCCTTTGCGTTGAGGCGTTCTCCTACTGCGGCTAGCCCTTGAGGTGCTCCTGCAGGCGCGGCATCAGCTCGACGAAGTTGCACGGGCGGAAGCGGTTGTCGAGCTGATGGACGAGGATGTCGTCCCAGGCGTCGCGACAGGCGCCGGGGGAGCCCGGCAATGCGAACAGATAGGTGCCGCCGGCGACCCCGGCGGTCGCCCGGCTCTGGATCGTCGAGGTGCCGATCTTGGCGTAGCTGAGCCAGCGGAACAGCTCGCCGAACCCGGCGATCTCCTTTTCGTAGACGCTGTGAAAGGCTTCGGGCGTCACGTCGCGGCCGGTGACGCCGGTGCCGCCGGTGGTGATCACGACGTCGATCTCCGGGTCGGCGATCCATTGGCGCAGCTGCCCGGCGATCGCGGCGAAATCGTCGCGCACGATGCGCCGCGCGGCGATTGTGTGGCCGGCGGCCGCAGCCAGCTCGGCCAGCGTGTTGCCGGAGCGGTCGTCGGCGGCGGTGCGGGTGTCCGACACCGTCAACAGTGCGATGTTGACGGGGAGAAACGGGCGGGTTTCGTCGAGACGGCCTGGCATCGCGCACTCCCTCTTTCGGGCGCCGGCAGGATAGCCCCGCGGGCGGCCCGCCGCTAGCCGGCGGCGAGCCCGTCAAGCCGTGCCTTCAGCGCCAGCAGGTCGCGCCACGCCTCGCGCTTGCGCTCCGGCGCGCGCAGCAGAAAGGCCGGGTGAAACATCGGCAGGGTCGGGACCGGCCTGTCGAGCCCGGGCACGGCAAGCTCGAACCCGCGGCCGCGCAGCCGGGTGATCCCGTCGGTGGTCGGCAACAGCGCGCTTGCCGCCGTGGCGCCGCTCAGCACGAGCACCCGGGGCCGGGCGAGCGCGATGTGGCGCAGCACGAACGGCAGGCAGGCGGCGATCTCGGCGCTGGTCGGCTTCCGGTTGCCGGGCGGGCGCCAGTAGATGACGTTGGTGATCTGGACCGTCGTGCGGTCGAGCCCGATCGCCGCCAGCATTCGGTCGAGGAGCTGGCCGCTGCGCCCGACAAAGGGGCGGCCGATGCGGTCTTCGTCGGCCCCGGGCGCCTCGCCGATGATCATCACCGGCGCCGCCGGGTTGCCGTCGATGAACACGGTGTTGGTCGCGGTGCGCTTCAGCGAGCAGCCGTCGAATTGGGCGACGAGCGCCCCCAGCGCCGCGATCGTCGGCGCGCCGGCGGCCAATGCCCGCGCCGATTGCGCCGCCTCGCCCAGCGACTCGGCGAACGCGCCCGGCGGGCTGACAACGGTCGGCGCCACGGCAACAGCGGAGGCAGCGACCCCCACCCCTCCCTCCTCCGCTTGCGGGGGAGGGAGTTTCGGGTGACTCTCCTCCCCCGCAAGCGGGGGAGGGTCAGGGAGGGGGTGAGACGGCGGAGCGGCAGGCGGCGGCGCGAGGCGGTCAAGCGCAACCTCGCCGATCGCCTCGTCAGCGCCCATCGCGATCTGCCACTCGAGCAGGGCTCGTGCCACGCCGGGCGCAATCTGGGTGTCGTTTGCTGCCATTGCCGGATCACCTTACCACGGCCCCCGAGCGCCATATGCGGCGTCATTCCGGCGAAGGCCGGAACCCATCGCAGCCGCGGATGCTGGCCTTCGCCGGGACGACCCTATAGCGTTACAATCATACCAATGACCGACTCAGAAGGCAGACGCATGCGGCGGCGCGAGATGATCATCCTGCTCGGCGGTGCGTCGATTGCCTCGCCGCTCGCTGCGCGTGCGCAGCAAAGGGCGGTGCCGGTGATCGGCATCCTCGCCGCCGCGTCGGTGCAGAACGCCGGGGCTCAGCGGATGGTCGCCGCTTTCCGGGAGGGTCTGGCCGAAGCCGGCTTCGTCGAGGGCCAGAACGTTGCGATCGAATATCGCTGGGCGGAGGCCCATTTCGATCGGCTGCCAGCCTTGGCCTCCGACCTCGTCGGCCGCAAGGTCGACGTGATCGTGACCGAAGGCGGTGATACTTCGGTGCACGCTGCGAAGCAGGCGACCTCGACGATCCCGGTGGTTTTCCACACCGGCCGTGACCCGGTGGCGAGCGGCCTGGTGGCTAGTCTCGCCCGGCCGGGCGGCAACCTGACGGGCTTCAGCCTCCACGGGTTGGCGGCGAAGCGAGTCGAGCTGGCTTCCGAACTGGTTCCTCAGGCGAAGGCGATCGGCTTCCTGGTGAACCCGAATGCCTCCAATGCCGACGACGACATCAGGGACGCGCAGGACGCGGCCCGCGCGAAGGGAGTGCAGCTTCATGTCGTAAAGGCCAGCAGCGACAGCGAGATCGAGCCCGCCTTCGCAACCCTCAGCCGACTGCAAGCCGGCGCGCTCGTCGTCGTCGGCGATCCGGTGTTCAGTCGTCGAATGGTCGAGCTCATAGGGCTGGCATCGCGCCATGCGATCCCGGCGATCTATCAGGGCCGGCCCTATATCGAGACCGGCGGTCTGCTCAGCTATGGATCGGACTTGGCGGCGGTCTACCGTCTGAAGGGGACTTATGCCGCAAGGATTCTGAAGGGCGCCAAGCCCGCTGATCTGCCGGTCCAGCAACCGACCAAGATTGAGTTGGTCATCAACCTCAAGACCGCCAAGGCGCTCGATCTCTCGGTGCCGCAATCGCTCCTCGCCCGCGCTGATGAGGTGATCGAGTAGGGCGCCCGGCGCTCGCCCGTTTTTGCCGCGATCCAGTATAGTCCGCCGGAACGCAAGGCAGAGGTGGCGAGTGGCGGACGTTGAGCGCGAGCGGAGGGAGTACGACGTCGTGATTGTCGGGGCGGGGCCGGCGGGCCTCGCCGCGGCGATCCGGCTGAAGCAGCTCGCCGCGGCGGCCGGCGCGGAGCTCGGCGTCTGCGTCATCGAGAAGGGCTCCGAGATCGGCGCCCACATCCTGTCCGGCGCGGTGTTCGAGCCGCGCGCGCTCAATGAGCTGATCCCGGATTGGCGCGAGAAGGGCGCGCCGCTCAACACGCCGGCCACCGAAGACTGCTTTCTCTATCTGACAAAGAACCGCGAGTTCCGCCTGCCGACCCCGCCGCAGATGCACAACCACGGCAATTACATCATCAGCCTCGGCAATCTGTGCCGCTGGCTGGCCGGGCAGGCCGAGGCGCTCGGGGTCGAGATCTATCCGGGGTTTGCCGCCGCCGAGGTGCTGTACGATGAGGCCGGCCGGGTGCGCGGCGTCGCCACCGGCGACATGGGGGTCGGCCGCGACGGCACGCCGAGCGAGCGGTATACGCCGGGGGTCGAGCTGATCGCCCGCGAGACGCTGTTCGCCGAAGGCTGCCGCGGCTCGCTGACGAAGCGGCTCACTGAGCGCTTCCGGCTGCGCGACGGCCATGACCCGCAGACCT
Source organism: Allostellaceae bacterium (assembly GCA_036000945.1). Taxonomy (GTDB): domain Bacteria; phylum Pseudomonadota; class Alphaproteobacteria; order ATCC43930; family CGMCC-115725; genus DATARH01. The sequence goes on along the minus strand of DASYUS010000466.1, from coordinate 4,306 downwards.
ATGCGATCGGCGTCAAGGAATTGTGGGAGGTCGGCGCCCAGGTGCATCAGCCCGGCCTCGTCGTCCATACGATCGGCTGGCCGATGGACGGCGCGACCTATGGCGGCTCGTTTCTCTACCATCTCGAAGACCGCCAAGTCGCGGTTGGCTTCGTCATCGGGCTCGATTACCGCAACCCGCATCTCAACCCCTTCGAGGAGTTCCAGCGCTTCAAGACCCATCCGGCGATCCGCGGGTTTTTCGAGCGCGGGCGGCGCATCTCCTATGGCGCGCGGGCGCTCAACGAGGGCGGGTTGCAGTCGATCCCGCGCCTCGATTTTCCCGGCGGGGCGCTCATCGGCTGCGCCGCCGGGTTCGTCAACGTGCCGAAGATCAAGGGCAGCCACACGGCGATGAAATCGGGCATGGTCGCGGCCGAAGCGGTCTTTGCGCGGCTCTCCGGCGACGGCGGCGCGACGGTGCGCGCGGCGCTGCAACGGAGCTGGGTGTGGGACGAGCTCTACCGGGTGCGCAACATTCGCCCGAGCTTCCGGCTGGGGCTGTGGGGCGGGCTCCTCTATTCGGCACTCGACACCTACCTCTTGCGCGGCCGCGCGCCGTGGACCTTCCACCATCACGCCGACCACACCCAGCTGACCCGGGCAAGCCAGGCGCCGCCGATCGACTACCCCAGGCCCGATGGAAAGATCACCTTCGACCGGCTGTCCTCGGTGTTCATCTCGAATACCAACCACGAAGAGGACCAGCCGGCGCATCTCAAGTTGCGCGACCCCGCGAAGGCGATCACGGTCAATTATCGGCTCTACGACTCGCCGGAACAGCGCTATTGTCCGGCCGGGGTGTATGAGATCGTCGAGGATGCCGCAGGCGGCGGTCCGCGCCTGCAGATCAATGCGCAGAATTGCGTGCATTGCAAAACCTGCGACATCAAGGACCCGGAGCAGAACATCGATTGGGTGGTGCCGGAAGGTGGCGGCGGGCCTAATTACCCGAACATGTAATGTTGTATTGCAGCGAGTGCGGATCATAGCGATGGCAGATTGGGCACGCAGCGGATTGTCTGGCAGGCTCGGGCGGGGAATGGCGGCGGCAGCATTTGTCATCGGCCTCGGCAGCGCACCGGTCCTGGCCGCACCGGCGCCGGCGGCGCCGCAGGGGGCACAACCGGGGGTTGCTGATCCTCTCTTCGGCAGCTACCTGGCCGGCCGGCATGCCCAGCAGGTGCGCGACTGCAGCGCGGCGGCGAGTTGGTACGACAAGGCGATCACCGGTGATCCGGACGCGCCCGAGCTGATCAGCCGGAATTTTCTGATGCAGGTGTGCGTCGGGCGCTTCGATCGGGCGCGCGCGCTGGCGCAACCGGCACTGAAGCTCGATCCCCGAGATGCGGTTGCCGAACTGGTCTTGGTCGTCGACCGGCTCAAGGCGGGCGACACCGCCGGAGCGCTGAAGCACGCCGCCTTGCTGCCCTCCGATGGCGTGCATCGCTTCATCGGGCCGTTTGCGCTTGCCTGGACGCGGATGGCGGCGAACGACCTCGCCGGCGCCGACAGCGCACTCCAGGGCCTCGACAAATTCAACGGCTTTCAGCCATTGAAGGTGTTCCAGCTCGGCCTGCTCTACGATTTCGCCGGCAAGGCGGACAAGGCGCAGCAATTTTTCGACAAGGCTCTCGCAGGCGCGGCGCAACTCAACTGGCGGCTGACCGACGCGATCGGCAATTTCGACGAGCGCCACGGCCGCAGCGACCAGGCGAAGGCCCTCTACCAGCGCTTCATCCGGCAGAACAGCGGCAGCAGCGATCTGGCGCTCTCGGTGAGTGCGGCGCGCAAACCCGGCCGCCCGCAGCCGACGGTTCGCTCGGCGGCAGACGGCCTCGCCGAGGCAATGTTCGATCTCGCCAGCGTGCTGAACCAGGTGGAGACGATCGACCTGTCGCTCCTCTACAACCGCTTCGCCCTCGCCCTGCGGCCGCGATTCCCGCTGGCCCAGCTGCTGCTCACCGACATCCTCAGCACTCAGCACAAGCCCGAGGAAAGTCTCGCGGTACTCGCCGAAATTCCGTCCGACTCGTCGTATTCCTGGTCAGCGCGGCTGCGCGCCGCGATCAATCTCGACACCCTCGAGCGCAGCGATGAAGCGATCGCCCAACTGAAGGCGATGGCGGCGGAAAACTCCGGGCTGACCGGCGCCGAAGTGCACCTCGGCGACATCCTGCGCGCCAAGAAGCGCTACCCCGAGGCGGCAACGGCTTATGACGAGGCGATCCGCCGCGTCGCCGCGTTGGGCCTGCCCGAGCGCTGGCAGCTGTTCTACGATCGCGGCGTCTCGCTCGAACGCTCGGGCCAATGGAAGCGCGCCGAGGCTGATCTGCTGCACGCCCTCGAGCTGAAGGGCGACCAGCCGCTGGTGCTCAATTATCTCGGTTATTCGTGGATCGACCGTGGCGAGAACCTCGATCGCGGGCTGAAGATGATCGAGAAGGCGGTCGCGCTGAAGCCCGAGGACGGCTACATCACGGACAGCCTCGGCTGGGCGCATTACCGCATGGGCGATTACGCCGGCGCGGTGGAATACCTCGAAAAGGCGACCGAGCTGGTGCCGGAAGACCCAACGATCAACGACCATTTGGGTGATGCCTATTGGCAGACCGGGCGGCTCGTCGAGGCGCGCTATCAATGGCGCCGCGCGCTCCAGTTCGGCCCGCAGGAAAGCGAGATCAAGCCGATCGAAGCGAAGCTGGAGAACGGCCTCCACCTGCCGGCTCAGCCGCCGCGCGGCGGCTGAGCCGCTCTCCCCGGTGGGCGGCAATGGACGCCATCGGGGCGCGGCGGTCGGCGCCTTTGCGCCGGCCAAGATCAACCTTTACCTGCACGTCGTCGGTCGGCGGCCCGATGGCCACCACCTGCTGGACAGCCTTATTGCCTTTGCCGATATCGGCGATCGGGTGACGGCCGCGCCGGCGGATCGCTGGTCGCTGGCGATCGGCGGGCCCGAGGCCGGCGCCCTCGCCGCGCTCGGCGACGACAATCTGGTGCTGCGCGCCGCCCGGCTGCTTGCCGAGGAGGCCGGCCGCATCGCACCCGGCGCGACGCGCTATCGCGCGACGCTGCGTCTCGACAAGGCATTGCCCGAAGCGTCCGGGATCGGCGGCGGGTCGAGCGACGCGGCGGCGGCGCTGCGCGCCCTCGACCAGCTGTGGCATCACCCGGTCGATCGCGCTGCCCTGGCGGCATTGGCGCTGAGGCTGGGCGCGGATGTCCCGGCCTGCCTCGCCGCCCGGCCGGTCTGGGTCGGCGGCATCGGCGAACGGATCGAGCCTGAAACGGGATTGCCGCCGGCCGGCATCGTCCTCGCTAACCCGCGCCGCAGGCTGCCCACGGCGGCGGTGTTTGCGGCCCGGCGCGGCGCCTTCTCGCCGGGCGGGCGATTCGCCCCGATGCCACCGGACGCCGCTGGGCTGGCCGAGGAATTGGCCGGCCGGCGCAACGACTTGACCGAGGCGGCGCTGACGCTGGCCCCCGAGATCGCGGCGGTGCTCGATCGCCTGGCAGGATTGCCGGGTTCGCTGATCGCGCGGATGAGCGGCAGCGGCGCCACCTGCTTCGCCTTGTTCGCCGACCTCGCCGCGGCGCTCGCCGCCGGAGCGGTGCTGGCGCGCGCCGAACCGGCATGGTGGTCCGCCGCCGGCGCCCTCCTCAGCGCAGCGCCGGCGCTCGACATCGGCGACCCTTGAGGGCCTCACCGACATGCGTTACCTCTGTTCGGCAACCGGCACTTTGGGGCGTAGCCAAGTGGTAAGGCAGCGGATTTTGATTCCGCCATTCGCAGGTTCGACTCCTGCCGCCCCAGCCAATTTATCGATGAAGTAGATGATCGTCGACGCAAGCCGTGATGCCTTGGGTATCACGGGGGTATCCCCGGACCCGATCTCGCGCTCGGGGGCCCGGTACGGATGACCGCGATGAAGCGAGTGCCGCGGCGAGCGACCGGCAGCATTCGGCGGGGCGGCGCCCCGCCCCGGCGCAGCGCGGCCGGAGCCTTCCGTTCCTCCATCGTCTGCCTCTGACGCAGGAGAACCTTGGACTCGCACTAGGCGGCGGCTGCCGCAAGGACCAGCGGTTCAACGGAGTCGATTGGCAGCACGACGGTGACCGTTGTCCCCCGACCCGTCTCGCTGTCGACGTCGATCCGACCTCCTCGTGACGTAACGATCCCGTGCACGACGGACAGGCCCAGGCCGGTACCTTCACCGACCTCCTTGGTCGTGAAGAAAGGCTCGAAGATACGGTCGATTGTCGCCGCA
>DASYUS010000465.1:0-3854 GCA_036000945.1 Allostellaceae bacterium | reverse complement strand
TCGCGCATTTCGAGGCGCGCGCCGCTCACTCGGAAAGTCAGGGCAGGCGCCGCGGCCTTGGCGTCTCGTGCTTTTTGGAAATCGCCGGCGGCCAGCCCGGCGAGGGGGCGGCGATCGGCTTCCCCGGGCAGAGCCGGCTGTTGCTGGCGATCGGCGTGCACGCGAGCGGGCAGGGCCACCGCACGCTCTATCGCCGGCTCGCCGCCGAACGCCTCGGCATCCCGATCGAGCACATCGACTTCGAGCAGGGCGACAGCGACGACGGCGTGCCGAGCGCGGGGTCGGTCGCCTCGCGCTCGACGATGTCGGTCGGCGGCGCCGTCGTCGCAGCGATCGACGCGGTGGTCGAAAAGGGAAGGCGGGTGGCCGCCCACGTCCTCGAAGCGGCCGAAGCCGACATCGCCTATCGTGATGGCAGCTTCGAGATCGCCGGCACCGACCGCCGCATCGGCCTCTTCGATCTGGCCGAACAGGCCCGCGTCTTGGCCCGCGACGGGGTGATCCCGGAAGACTTCGACACGCGGCGTACCGCCGACGTGCCGCCCTCCTTCCCCAATGGCGTGCATATCGCTGAGGTTGAGATCGAGCCTGATACGGGGCAGGTGCGCCTCGTCGCCTATACCGCAATCGACGATTGCGGCCGGGCGCTAGAGCCGGTGCTGGTCGACGGCCAGGTTCAGGGCGGCGTCGCGCAGGGCGCCGGGCAGGCATTGCTGGAGGCCGCGACCTATGATCCGGCGAGCGGCCAGCTGGTCGCCGGCTCGTTCATCGATTACGCGATGCCGCGCGCCGACGATCTGCCGCAGATCGCCAGCGAATTGCGGCCGGTGCCGGCGACCACCAACCCGCTCGGCGTCAAGGGCGTCGGCGAGGCCGGCACGACCGCCGCGCTGGCGGCGGTGATGAACGCGATCGCCGACGCCCTGCCGGAGGCCCCGGACATCGACATGCCGGCCACCCCCGAACGGGTTTGGCGGGCCATTCACGGCTCACGATAAGGAGAACGGCCATGACCGTGCTGACCCTCGACCAGGCCTCGACGATCGTCGACCAGGCGCTCGCAAAGGGCCGCGAATTGAACTTGCAGCCGCTGACCGTCGTCGTGCTCGACGCCGGCGGTCAGCTCAAGGCGATGAAGCGCGAGGACCGCTCCAGCCTGCTGCGCCCGGAGATCGCGATGGGCAAGGCCTGGGGCACGCTCGGCATGGGCTTCGGCGGGCGCGAGTTCGCCCGCCGCATGGCAGGGGGCGGCGCCGGCTTCATCCAGGCGCTGGCGGTCGCCTCGGGCGGGCGTATCGTGCCGGTCCCGGGCGGCGTCCTTATCCGCGACGCCGCGGGCGAGATCATCGGCTCGGTCGGGATCAGCGGCGACACCTCGGACAAGGACGAGGCCTGCGCCGTCCACGGCATCCGCTCAGCCGGCCTCGCCCCCGATACCGGCGAATCGGTCTGACGCGGTCAGCGCGGCGGCGGCGCCGGAGGCGGCGGCAGGGGCTCTATCGGAACTCCGGAGCGCACCGCGTCGCGCTGGGCGAGGCGGACATATTGGCCGGTCAGCCCGTCATATTGATAGACCCCGGCATAGGCCGGAACGCGGTACGGCAGCACCCCGGCGATGGGTGGGGTGGGCGGATAACCCGGCTCCACGACGCGGAATCCGGACACCGCGGGGTGACGCAAATGTAGCACCATGCCGCGATCGTAGGCGGTGTCCAGCGGGTGGGGCAGCAACGGGTTGTAGGGCGGCGGTACCGCCGCCACAACATGGCGGGGCGCCCGCTCTCGATAATGCCGGACGTGACGCTTCGGGCGAGGCTTGACTTGCGGGCACCGGCAATCCGGCGCGGCCGATGTTGCCACGGCTGGTGAAGCACCGGCCGCCGGCGCCGGCCCGTTGGCGTGGCTCGTTACCGGGAATGCCCAAGCAATCAGCAAAGCCGCACCAACCGCACTCAAGGGTCGCATCGCCCTCTCTCCCGAATAGCCTCGCCACTATTATGATCTAAAACGGTGAACCAGTCCGCAAAATCTTCATTCAATGCGCGATACTCAGCCTCGGCTGCAGGCGCCGCCGCCGAGGACGCAGAACTTTGCGCAGTGCGGATGGTTGAGTGCAACCCGACCGAGCGCACCTTCGAGGGTCGGACCGAGGTCAAACCGCGGGTCATAGGGCAACAACGTGCAGGCGATGACGCTCGGCTGCGCCGCCCCCTTGAACTTCACCACCATGCGCGAGGAGGCGCACATCACATCGTCCGGCGATTTGCCGAGGAGGCCCCAGCAGGCCTCGGTGATCTCCGGCACGTCCGCCGCCGGGTCCATCTCGGGAAACACCGTCAGCGCCAGCGGGTCGTCGGCGTCGATCGCCAGGCCAAGCTCGCCGAACAGGGCCACAAAACCGCGCCGGATCTCAACCTCGCTCTCGCCCGACAGCCGCCGGCTGGCGACCGACGGGGCAAACCCGTTGGCGGCGAGCCACAAAAGCCCATCGATCGTTGGCCGCCAGGTGCGCCGCCCGCGCTCTTCTTCGTGCACGGCGCGGCCGTAATGGTCGAGCGAGACGCGGATCTGCAGGCGCTCGCCATGGCGCTCGCGCAGCGCCAGGAGTGCCGGCTTCATCTTGTGCATCGGCTTCATTGCGTTGGTCAGCACCAGCACGCGGATATCGCGCCGCAGCGCGATATCAAGCATCTCCGGCAATGCCGGGTTCATAAACGGCTCGCCGCCGGTAAAGCCGATCAGCGATGTGCCGAGCCGCAGGCCGGCGATCTCGTCGAGATATTGCTCGACCTCTGCCACGCTCAGGTAAACCAGCCGGTCGTTCTTCGGCGAGGATTCGATATAGCAATGCTGGCAGGTCAGATTGCACAGCGTTCCTGTGTTAAACCAAAGCGTAGCGAGCGATTTGAGCGCGACCTGCGCTCGCCGCTCGCCGGTGGCGGTGACGAAGGGATGCTGAAACTTGCGCGGATCGAGCCGCAGTTCGGTCGCGGCACGCATTTCGGCCATGGCCGCCTCCCGTTGACAGCGGCGCGATCATACAACGCGGTTGGCCGTTGGTTCCCCCGAATCACAGAGATGTGAGCAATCCGAAAGGCGCGATTGCGACGCCGCTTCCGGCGCATTGCCTGCCGCTCGTAGTGCCTCAATTTCACATTGCATCGCTGTCGAGCGTCCTTCGAGACACGTCCTGCGGACGCTCCTCAGGATGACGATAAGTCTATGATGGCATTAAGAAAGAACGTCATCCTGAGGAGCAAGTGCAGCTTGCGTCTCGAAGCACGTACCGCGGCGCACCGGCGCAAACTGAGCCACCACCCTGCGGCTTGCGGGCGGCCCTCCGCCTCGATACTCTGGTACTTTGCGAGAGTGTTTTCGTTTGAACACGAACCAGACCATTCCCCGGCACATCCGATTGACCTCGCATCCGGGCGGGGCGGGCGAAGGCCGAACCCCGCTCGATTGGGGGGCGGCGAGCGCGGCAGAGCGCGGACCGGTCGTGGCGAGCCCAGCCGAGCCCCGCCATCGCAACGCGATCGGCTCGCACAGCGGTTCCTATGCGATCTACCGCGCGCTCGCGGTGGCGACCCGGGCGCTCGCGTCGGACCACCGGCCCGACCTCACCGACACCGCGCCGGCGGCGTCGATCGGACCCTGGTCGCAATGGGCCGATCCCGGCAAGATCGTCTCGCTCGACCCCTACGGACATCTCGTCGGCGAGGTCTTCGCCGAGCAGATAGGCGCCGGCGTCGACGTGCGCCCGACGATCGCAATCACCACGGCGCGCATCGACCTCCCGGAGATCCGCCAGCGCATCGCCTCCGGCGACATCGTCCCCGACGGAAGGGTCGTGC
>DASYUS010000464.1:0-1702 GCA_036000945.1 Allostellaceae bacterium | reverse complement strand
GGCGGTTTTGCTAGTCAGGGTTGAGGGGAATTTGGCCCGGCGAAGACCCGGCTGTCATGGCGAGCGCTGAGGGTCGGCTTCGGGTCGGTAGCGGGAAATTCGAACTGAGGTACTGCCGCACGGGTCGGCCAAGGCGCCGCTCCCGCGCCGCCGGAACCTTGACCGGAAAGCATGGCGGCGTTACTGCGCCCTCATCAGATGCGGGAAGGGAAATCATGGGCGAATTTGCGATAGGCCAGCCGGTGCCGCGCTTCGAGGACCCGCGGCTGTTGCGTGGCGGCGGTCGTTACGTCGACGACATGGTGCTGCCGCGCATGGCGTTCGGCCATGTGCTGCGCTCGCCGCACGCGCATGCGCGGATCCGCGCGATCGACACGAGCCGCGCCAAGAAAGCGCCGGGGGTGCTGGCGGTGTTGACCGGGGCCGACTGGCAGGCCTCGGGCTGGACCGACCTGCCGGTGGCGGCCGGCATGCGGCGGCCCGGCGGCCTCTCGTCGTATCGGCCGCGCTTTCCGGCGCTGGTCCTCGACCGGGCGCGCTGGGTCGGCGACTACGTCGCCTTTGTCGTCGCCGAGACGAAGCACCAGGCGGCGGATGCGGCCGAGCTGATCGAGGTCGATTACGAGCCGCTGCCGGCGATCGTCTCGACCGCGGGCGCCAGCGCGCCGGGCGCGCCGCTGGTTTGGGAGGATTGCCCGGACAACATCTGCTTTGTTCACGAGGTCGGCGACAAGGCGGCGACCGAAGCCGGCATCGCCCGCGCCGCGCACGTCGTCAAGCGGCGCCTCGTCGTCAACCGGGTGACGGCGGCGGCGATGGAGCCGCGTGGCGCGCTCGCCGACTACAACCTGTCCGACGGCCGCTACACGATCTACACCACCTTGCAGCGCACCCACGCCTACCGCGCCGAATTGGCGCAAATCATCGGCGTGCCGGAGAGCCGGGTGCGCGTCGTCGCCGGCGATGTCGGCGGCAGCTTCGGCATGAAATCGGCGATCTACAACGAGGTGGCGCTGGTCCTTCTCGCCTCGAAGCAGCTCGGCCGCCCGGTCAAATGGACGAGCACGCGCTCGGAGGCGTTTCTCTCCGACGCGCAGGCGCGCGACCACGTCACCGAGGCCGAGCTGGCGCTCGACGCCGACGGCCGCTTCCTAGCCTTCCGGGTGAGGACGACCGCCGCGGTCGGCGCCTATGCGCAGGCCGCCTCCAACGTTTTCGTGATGAACCTCGGGACATTGGCCGGGGTCTATCGCACGCCGGCGATCTTCGCCGAGGTGACCGCCGTCTTCTCCAACACCAACCCGATGCGCCCCTATCGCGGCAACGGAAGGCCGGAATTCGCCTATGTCATCGAGCGGATGGTCGACGAGGCGGCCGCCGAAATCGGCATCGATCCGATCGAGCTGCGCCGCCGCAACATGATCCCGCCCGAGGCGATGCCGTTCAAGACCGGTCTCATCTTCACCTACGATTGCGGCGAGTTCGCAAAAAACCTCGATCTCGCGCTCCACCTTGCCGATTTCGCCGGGTTCGAGGCGCGCCGCGCGGAGGCGCAGGCCCGCGGCAAATTGCGCGGCATCGGCCTCTCCAACACGATCGAGCGCGCCGCCGCGGGTGGCTTCGAGGCGGCCGAGATCCGCTTCGACAAGGGCGGCACGGCGAGCCTCGTCAGCGGCTCGATCACCCAGGGGATGGGCCACGA
>DASYUS010000463.1:0-4560 GCA_036000945.1 Allostellaceae bacterium | reverse complement strand
GGCACGATCGAACGCCTGGGGCTCGACTACGAGTCGGTGAAGAAGATCAACCCCGGCATCATCTATTGCCGCGTCAAGGGGTTCAGCCCGGACAGCCCGTGGGGCAGGGGCCTCGCTTTCGACATGATCGCCCAGGCCGCCGGCGGCCCGATCAGCGTCACCGGCTGGCCCGACCAGCCGCCGGTCAAGCCCGGCCTTAGCTTCGGCGACACCGGCACCGGCATGCTGATGGCGGCGACGATCTTGGGCGCGCTGCACGAGCGCAACCGCACCGGCCAGGGCCGCCTCCTCGAAATCGCCATGCAAGAGGCGATGATCCACTACATGCGCACCTGCTTTGCGACGATGATGCGCACGGGCAAGCCGGCGCAGCGCCGCGGCGCCAAGCCGTCGGCCGGCAACAACGCCCCCGCCGGCCTCTTCCCGTGCAAGGGCGGCGGCCCCAACGACTATCTCTACATCACGACGAGCCGCGCCAACCCCGAGCACTATGTGCGGCTGATGAAGCTGGTCGGTCGCGAGGATTTGATCGAGGACCCGCGCTTTGCCACCGGCGACGCGCGCGTCCAGCACGCCGAGGAGCTCGACCGGATCATCGGCGAGTGGACCGGGCGGCACGACAAGCGCGAGGTCATGGAGAAGCTGATCGCGGTCGGCGTGCCGGCCGGCGCGGTCTTCGACACGCTGGAACTGCAGAACGAGCCCTATTTCGAACAATCGGGCTTTATGCAGCAGGTCCACCACCACAACGGCGACGACAAGATGGCGAGCTGGCCGGTGCGGATCGACGGCAAGCGCATCAAGATCAAGGGCGCGCCTTCGCTCGGCGGCGACACCGCCGAGGTCTTGGAGAGCTGGCTCGGTATCGACACCGGCGAATTCGCCAATCTGAAGACCGCCGGGGTGCTGTAATCGAAACAGATGTCATTCCGGGGCGCCGCAACGCGGCGAACCCGGAACCCATGAACACAGGCCTCGCCCCCACCCTGCCCTCCCCCGCATGCGGGGGAGGGTTAGGGAGGGGCAATATGGGTTCCGGGTTCGACCCTTCGGGTCGCCCCGGAATGACACGAAATCAAATGGCGGTGGCGCGGAAGCGCAGGCGGACGTAGTCGGCGATCCAGGTGCCGGTCTCGTCGGTGAGGATCGGGCGCATCAATTGGATCGCCTCGGCGCGGGTGGCGGCGCGCTCGGCCTCAGGCAGCGGCAGGAAGAAATCGTCGGCGAAGTTGTCGAGCCAGGCCTCGATGCCGCTCTCCAGCACCGTCGGGCGTGGATGGAGTCCGATCTCGCCGATCGTGAACCCGGCGGCCTCCAGCTTCATGCCGTATGCCGCCGCCGACGGGAAATACCACGGCGAGAGGTGCGTCGGATCGAGCCCGCGCCGGGCGACGACCGCGGCCAAGGCGATGAGGATCGCCGCGGTGTTGTTCTGCCCGCCCATCTCGGCGACGAAGCGGCCGCCGGGCTTCAGCGCTCGGTGGACGCCGGCCAGCACCGCCTCGGGCGGCCGCATCCAGTGCAGCGCGGCGTTCGAGAAGACGGCGTCGAACTCGTGGTCGAAGGCGAGGCTCTGGCCCGGAACGACGCGCGCATCGAGGCCCTTGGCGCGCGCCGCGGCGACCATGTCGGACGCGGCATCGACCGCGACCACCTCGGCGCCGGCCGCGACCAGCTGCACGGTCAGCGAACCGTCGCCGCAGCCGAGATCGAGGATGCGCTCGCCAGGCTGCGGGGCGAGCAGCTCGAGGACGGCAGTGCCGAGCGCCGGAACGAAATGCGCCGTCTCGGCGTAGCGCCGAGCCTGCCAGTCCTGTCGGGCGATCTGCGCCATCAGGAGGCCCTCGCCGCTTCGGCCTGGCGGCGGATCGCCGAGAGGGTCGTGCGCGTCGTGATCATTTCCGGGTCCATGCGCAGTTCGATGATGGCGGGCCGCCGCGCCGCCAGCGCCGCCTCGAAGGCCGGCGCGAATTCCTCGGTGCGGGCGACCGTGGCGCCAAACGCGCCATAGGCGGCAGCGAGCGCGGCGAAATCGGGGTTTTTCAGGGCGGTGCCGACGACGCGGCCGGGATAGCGGCGCTCCTGGTGCATGCGGATCGTGCCGTACATCGCATTGTTGAAGACAAGGATGACCGGGGCGCCGCCTTCGGCCAGAGCCGTCATCAGCTCCTGGCCCGTCATCATAAAGCCGCCGTCGCCGCAAAAGCCGACAACCACCCGGCCGGGACGGACGAGGCTCGCGGCGACCGCGGCGGGAACGCCGTAGCCCATCGCGCCCGAGGTCGGGCCGAGCTGCCGCCCCGGCCGGCGGTATTGCAGAAAGCGGTTGGGCCAGCCGCTGAAATTGCCGGCGTCCGAGGTGACGATCGCGTCGTCCGGCAGCCGCTCGCGCAGCCACGCCATGACTCGGCCGAGATCGAGCGTCGGCGCCGGCTCGAATGGAGTCGGCTGCAGGCCCGCCTCATATTCAGCCCGCGCCGCCTGGCGCCAGGCGCGCCAGCGCGGCGCCGCGACCGGCTCCAGCGCCGCAGCCGCGGCGGTAAATTCCGCCATTCCCGATTGGATCGCCAGATCGGGGCGGAACACGCGGCCCAGCTCCTCGGCGGCGGCATGGACATGAATGAGGGTCTTCCCCGGTTCGGGGACGCCCAAGAGGGTATAGGATTGCGAGGTGATCTCGCCGATGCGGGCGCCGACCGCCAGCACCAGATCGGCTGCTTTGAAACGCTGGACCAGCGCCGGTGCAGCGCCGGTGCCGAGATCGCCGACAAAGCAGTGGAGGCGGTTGTCGACGATGTCCTGGCGGCGAAACGAGCAGCACATGGGCAGCTCGTTAGCCGCGGCGAAGCGGGCGATGTCGGCGCAGGCGGCGTCGCTCCATGAGCCGCCGCCTACGAGCATGATCGGGCGCTCGGCGGCGGCAAGCAGCCGGCGCAATTCGGCGAGGTCGGCGGCGCCGGGATGAGCGTGCACCGCGCGGTAGGGGCCCGCGACCGCAGCGGCGCGCCGGTCGCGCAGCATGTCCTCGGGCAAGGCCACCACGACCGGGCCGGGGCGCCCCGACGTCGCCACCTGGAAGGCCTGGTTCAACAGCTCGGGGATGCGCTCGGCCATATCGATCTGCGTCACCCATTTGGCGAGCGGCGCGTACATCTTGCGGAAATCGACCTCCTGAAACGCCTCGCGGTCGATCTGGTGGCGCGCCACCTGGCCAACCAGCACGACCATCGGCGTCGAATCCTGAAACGCCGTGTGCACGCCGATCGAAGCGTTGCAGGCGCCGGGGCCGCGCGTCACCAGCAGCACGCCCGGCTCGCCGGTCAGCTTGCCGTAGGCTTCGGCCATGAAGGCGGCGCCGCCCTCCTGCCGGCAGGTGACGAGGCGAACCTCGGGGGCGTCGTAGAGCGCGTCGAGCACTTCGAGATAGCTCTCGCCGGCGACGCTGAACGCCATCCGGACGCCGTGCGCCCGCAACGACGCGACGACCAGCTCGCCGCCGCTCATCAAGGGAAGGTTGGCTATCGCCATCGCCGCACCGCGCCAGTGATTCGCTCCGGCCATTTGAGACGATGCGCCGGCGCGACGGAAGGGGCTTATCGGCGCAGTCCGGGGAACGGCACCCGCTCGCCGGATTACCGACGATCTGCTAGCGTGCCGCGATCGATAGCATCCCGCACGGCGCGGCGGGGAGGGTTTGCCGAGTCACGCCGTAAACTCTTGGGATGGCAAGGGCAATGGCACGCAGGGAGCCGCCGCGAGCGAGGATGTCGGTGCCGCCGATCGGCGCGGCAGCAGTCGCGCGGCCGCGGTAGCCGGTATGGACGATCAGCCGCCGGGCCCGCTCGTCGTTCCGCCGCGCGAGCGCCGTTACGCCGAAGCGGACGAAGAACCGCAGCAGGCGGCGCCGCCCGAACCCCGCTCCGGTCTGCGCAGCACGCTCTGGCTCCTCCTGGTGCTGCTCGTCGTCGCCGGGCTGGTGGCGTGGGTGGTGCTGCGCGCCGGCAACCAGCCGGCCCCGACCGGGCGTTTCCAATCCTCGGGGCCGATGCCGGTCGGCACGACGAAAGTCGCGACCGGCAACATGCCGATCGTGCTGGGTGCGCTCGGCACGGTGACGCCGCTCGCAATGGTGACAGTGAAAACCCAGATCGCCGGCCAGCTCATCGATGTCGCCTTCAAAGAGGGCCAGACCGTCAAGCAGGGCGATCTTGTCGCGCAGATCGACCCGCGCCCCTACCAGGTCGCGCTGGCGCAGGCTGAGGGCCAGCTCGCCAAGGATCAGGCGGCGCTCAAGAACGCCGAAGTCGATCTCGCGCGCTACAAGACGCTGGTAGCGCAGAACTCGATCGCGCGGCAGACGCTCGACACCCAGGCGGCGCTGGTGCAGCAGCTGCACGGCACCGTTCAGGCCGACCAGGCTCAGGTCGACACGCAAAAGCTCAACCTGACCTACTGCCGGATCGTCGCGCCGATTAGCGGGCGGGTCGGGCTGCGTCTCGTCGACCCCGGCAACTACGTGCAGACGAGCGATGCCAACGGCCTCGTCGTCATCACGCAACA
>DASYUS010000462.1:0-2499 GCA_036000945.1 Allostellaceae bacterium | reverse complement strand
CTCGACCTCGCGATCCGGCTGGCCGCCTACGCCGCGGCAATCGCCTTGGCGACGCCCGGCGACATCAACTATTTCGGCCCTGAGGACGTTGCCGCGTTCCACGCCGACATGACCGGCGTGCTAGTGCGGTAAAGCGGTCTGCGGCGGCGGGTCACGCGCGATCGAGCGACTTGCGGACGAGGACGAGGTTCGCGTCGGTGGGATCGGACGACACGGCAAAACCGAGTTCGCGGCACATCTCCAGCATCGCCGTGTTTTCGCGCAGCACCTCGCCGACCAGCTCGCCGATGCCGGTTTGCCGGGCGACCTCGATCAGCCGACTCATCAAGAGATAGCCGACGCCGCGGCCCTGCCAGTCGCTGCGCACGGCGATGGCGTATTCGGCCGAAAGCCGGTCGGGATCGGCGAAGAAATGCGCGATCCCGAGCATCGTGCCGTCGTGCATCGCAACAAGCGCCATCTCGCGGTCGTAGTCGATCTGGGTCAATCGCGCCGCGACGGTGTGGGAAAGCCCGCGCACCGGCGTGAAAAAGCGGAGCCGCAGATCCTCGCGGCTCATATGCGCGGCCAGCTCGTGGAGCAGCGGCTCGTCCTCCGGCTGCACCGGCCGCAGCTCGACCTCGGTGCCGTCGCGCAGCCGACCGGCGCTCTGCAGCTCCTTCGGATAGGGCGCGATCGCGAGGCGCGCCGCCCCCGACGCACCTGCCGACGCGACGCGGATGCGCGCGTCGATCGCGATCACCCCGCGGGCGTCGGCGAGCAGCGGGTTGATGTCGAGTTCGCGAATTTCCGGGTGCTCGGCGGCAAGCTGCCCGAGGCGGATCAGCACCTCGGCGATCGCGTCGACCGCGGCCGCGGGTCTGTCGCGATACCCCTGGAGGAGACGCCACACCCTTGTGTGCATCATCTGCGCGCGCGCCAGAAGCGGGTTGAGCGGCGGCAGAGCGATGGCGCTGTCGTCGACGACTTCCACCGCGGTGCCGCCCTGGCCGAAGACGACGACCGGCCCGAAGACCGCATCCTCCGAAAGCCCGGCCAGCAGCTCGATCGCGCCGGCCCGGCGCACCATCTCCTGCAGGAGAAACCCGTCGAGCCGCGCCGCCGGCAGCGCCTTGCCGACCCGCTCGATCAGCATTGCCGCGGCCTCGCGGACGGCGGCAGCATCGCCGAGACCGAGTGCGATGCCGCCGACATCGGATTTGTGGCTGATGTCGGGCGAGCGGATCTTGAGCGCCACCGGAAACCCGATAGCCGTGGCGGCGGCCGCGGCTTCTTCGGGGTCGGCAGCCTGCAGCGCAGCGGGAAGCGGGATGCGGTAGGCGGCCAGGACGGTTTCGACCTCCGCGGCATCGAGCCAGTCACGGCCGCCGGCCATTGCAGCTTCGATCGCCTTCCGGGCTGCCGGGATGTCGGGCTCGAACGGGTCAGGGCGCGCCGGCGGGGTCTCCATCAAGAGGGCTTGGTTGCGCTGGTAGCGCACCCGGTGGAGGAAACCGGTGACCGCCTGGTCGGGCGTGTCATAGGTCGCGATGCCAGCCGCGCTGAACAGCTTGCGCGCCGCGCCCGCCAACTGTTCGCCGAGCCAGGCGGTGAACACGTTGTGCCCGTGCCGCGTCGCCGCCGGCATGGCGATGACGCTGTCGATCACCGCGCGTGCCGCCTCCTCCGGGGCGGCGAGCGCGGTCGGACAGTTCAGCACGAGGATCGCGTCGACCCCGTCATCGTCGAGCAGCGCCTCTAATGCGGCCGCATAGCGCGATCCCGGGGCGTCACCAATGATGTCGACCGGGTTGCCGCGGCTCCAGGTGCGTGGCAACGCCTGATCGAGCCGGGCCAGCGTCGCGGCGGAGAGGAAGGCGAGCCGGCCGCTGCGCGACAAGCCCGCCGGCTGAAGACCGACGGCCCTTTCGAGCGCATCGCTCGCCAGCACTCCGGCGCCGCCGCCGTTGGTCACGATGGCAAGGCGGTCGCCGTTCTGCGCCTCGGTCAGCGCCAGGGTTTCAGCCGCGTCGAACAATTCTGCCATGGTCTCGACGCGCAGCATGCCGGCCCGGCCGAAGGCAGCCTCATAGACCCGGTCGCTGCCGGCAAGCATGCCTGTATGCGAGGCGGCCGCCCGCGCCCCGCCGCTCGATCGTCCGGCCTTCAGCACCAGCACCGGCTTCAGCCGCGCCGCGGCGCGCGCGGCCGACATGAATTTGCGGCCGTGGGTGACGCCCTCGACGTACAGGAGGATTGCCCGAGTATGCTGGTCGGCAGCGAGATAGTCGAGCATGTCGCCGAAATCGACGTCGGCCATGTCGCCCAGCGACACGACATGGGAAAAGCCGATCGCGCGCGGCGCCGCCCAGTCGAGCATCGCGGTGATCATCGCGCCGGACTGGCTGACAAAGGCGATCTCGCCGGGCGGTGGTGCCAGATGCGAGAAGCTGGCGTCGAGGCCGATCCCAGGCACCATCAGGCCGACGCAGTTCGGGCCGACGAGGCGCAAAAGGTAGG
>DASYUS010000461.1:0-2156 GCA_036000945.1 Allostellaceae bacterium | reverse complement strand
GCGCGCATTGAGGAATGCGTTTGCCGCCGCCGCGGTGTGCGGACCCGCCGTCGGAAAGCCCGCGAGGACAAAATTGCCGACGCTTGGTGTCACCTCAAGGCCGAGCTTCTGCAATTCCTGGGTGAACCACGGCAGCCACATGTCGTTATGCGCGCGGCTCTGGTCGGCGAAAGCGAGGTCCTCGAGCGCCGCGATGCCGGCCGCCTGGGTCGCCGCCGCGACGTTGAACGGGCCGCGCAACCGGTGGAGCACGTCGGCCACCGCCGCGGGGCAGTAGGCCCACCCCAGGCGCATGCCGCCGAGCGCGAAGATCTTGGAGAAGGTGCGCAGCATGACGACGTCGTCGCGCGCCTCCACGAGATCCACGCCGTTCGAGTAGTCGTTGCGCGACACGTATTCGGCATAGGCCGCGTCGACGACAAGCAGGGTCTCCGCCGGCAGCTCTTCCCGGAGCCGTTTGAGCTCCGCGGCGGTAATGTAGGTCCCGGTCGGATTGTTCGGGTTGGCGACAAAGCAGATCTTCGTCCGCGCGCCGGCCTTGGCGAGCAACGCGTCGACATCCGTCCGGTAGTTCGTCTCCGGCGCCGCCACCGGTGTGGCACCGACGCCGTGGGCGGCAATCGGGTACATGACGAAGCCGTACTGGCTGTAGAGGATTTCGTCGCCCGGGCCGGCGTAGGCACGGCAGAGCAACGCAATCAGCTCGTCCGACCCGGCGCCGCAGACAATGCGGGCGGCGTTCAGGCCGAAGCGCTTGGCGATTGCCGCGCGCAGATCGCTCGCCCCGCCATCCGGGTAGCGATGCATCGTCTCGGCCGCCTTCTGCATCGCGGCAATGGCGCGCGGGCTCGGGCCGAGAGCGCCCTCATTGGACGACAGCTTGATCGGCTTGGTCTGCCCGGGCAGGGTCGATTTGCCGCCGACATAGGGGTCGACCGACAGAATGCCGGGACGGGGGACAGGCGAAGCCATTAGCGTTATTTCCGTTTCGAGGCGGCAGGCATCAGCGGCTGCGCATACCCACCCAGCGACCGGACACCGGCGCCGCCCAAGGCGGCCGCCAGGCGGCGCAGGCGGGAATCATCAGCCGCGACCCATACCGCGGTTTCCACAAGCTGATATTGCACCGTGCGGCCGCGCGCCAGCTTTTCCTCGGCCAGCGCGGGAAAGCTGATCGGCGCCAGGTCATTGGCCTCCAGCGCCGTCCGGATACGGGCCCGGCTGATCTCGCTCTCGGTCTCGACCGCGATATAGCCCCGGTCGTCCGCCGACGGGTCGAAGGCCTGCCGGCCGACGATGACCCCATCCGCCTCGCGCCCGGACCCGGCCATGAAGGGCAGCCGGGCCAGAATGTGTAGTGGGCTTGCCGGCCGGCGCAATTCCGGCCCGCCGCCCAGGCCGCTCCACCAGCCGCCCTCGGCATCGGGCTCGTCACCAGGAACCGGCAGCACCGCGAGCTGGGCGCGGCCCTTTTCCAGCGCCGCCATCGCCGATGCTATGGTCCCCGTCTTCTGCAGCGGGCCGCGGCAGCCGAAATGCTCCCGCGTCAGGTCGAGATAGCGGGTCGTCTCCGCCGGGGCAAAGACCGCGATGGTGAAAACACCCTGGAGACGCGTCAGCGCGGCGATGATCTCCCGCCAGACCCCGACGACCGCATCGGCGGGTAAGGGAGCGCGATTGCGCGCCATGAGCCGCCGCAGGATCGACGCCTCGCGGCCGGCGCGAAACAACGGCGCCGCGCGCGACCCGGACCGCCCCTTGGCCGTCGCGACTCGGTCGACGATCTTCGCCCGGCTGATCAGCAGGTCGTGCATCGCGTCGTCGATCGTGTCGATTTCGCGCCGCAGCGCTGCGAGGGCGCGCTCGGCGGCCAGATCCGTGTCGTCAGCGGCCATAGCAGTTCAAAGGAAAAAAACGCGGTGGCTGAAGGGGATGTATGGATAGCGGGGACCGATCCCAAAAGCAAAGTCTCAAACCCGGCGCTCCCGCATCACAGGCCCATCGCGCCTTAACTGTTGACATCGAGGGTCGGCGTCGTTTTTATTCGCTACCCGTGGTGATTTGAGCCGACTGGCTTGCGGACCACGTAAAAAAATCCGCTAAAAGGTCGGAGGCCCACGCCCTGACCCGACCGGTCGGGGCGTTGTTGTTTTCGG
>DASYUS010000460.1:0-4981 GCA_036000945.1 Allostellaceae bacterium | reverse complement strand
GGCCGGCCGCTGAGCCCGCCGGCTTCGCCTGCCGCGGCGCTGCGCAGGGTCGGCGGACGCGCCACCGTCGTGTTCGACACGATGATGCCGTCAATGCCCGCGGCGAGCGCGACCGCGGCGATGTCGGCGCGCTCTTCGTCGATCAGGTCCGGGGCGATCTTGACGAGCAGCGGCGGGCGCGCGCCGGCAACGTCGCGTGCCGCCAGGACGCCGCGCAGCAATTCTTCGAGCAATCCGCGCGCCTGTAGATCGCGCAGCCCTGGCGTATTCGGCGACGAGACGTTGACGACGAGGTAGTCGGCCAGCGGCGCGGCACGGCGCACCCCCTCGGCGTAATCGGCGATGGCATCGCTGCTGTCGCGGTTCTTGCCGACGTTGACCCCGACAATCCCGATGCCGCGGCGGCGCTCGCTCAGCCGCGCGACCAGACCGTCGAGCCCGCGGCTGTTGAAACCGAGGCGGTTGATCAGCGCGGCGTCTTCGTCGAGCCGGAAGACGCGCGGCCACTTGTTGCCGGGCTGCGGTCGCGGCGTCACGGTGCCGATTTCGACAAAGCCGAAGCCGAGAAGCAGCAGCGCCTCCGGCACGTGCGCGTCCTTGTCGAACCCGGCGGCAATGCCGATCGGGTTTGGAAAATCGCAGCCCCACAGGCGCTGTCGCAGCGCCGACGGATCGGGCGCTGACGCCCGGCCGCCGAGCCCGGCGCGCAGCCCCGCCAGCGTCAGCCGATGCGCCGTCTCCGGCGGCAAGGCCCGCAGCAGCGGGCGGAACAGCGGGTAAAGATCCGGCAAGCGCTCAGATCGCGAGAAGCTCGGCGGTGCCGAGCCCGTCGACCTCGACGACGGCACGGTCGCCCGCATTGGGAAACTGGATCGGCACCATGCTGCCGGTCATCACGATCATGCCGCGCTTGAGCGGCGCGCCCTGGGCTGCCCGCTTGTCGGCGAGCCACGCCAGCGCGTTGAGCGGGTTGCCCATTACGTCGCCGCCCTTGCCGCTGCCGATCTCGCGGCCGTTGATCGTCAGGCGTGCGGTCACCTGCGCGAGGTCGAGGCGACGCCAGTCGGTGACCGGCGGGCCGAGGACGATCCCGGCGTTCCATACGTTGCCGGCGACCATCGCCGCCGCGCTGAGGCGCTTGTAATCGTGGCGCAGGTCCTCGAGCAGCTCGATCGCCGCCATGCAGCTTTCGACCGCACCGGCTACCCGGTCGGCGCCGCCGCCCTGCGGCGGGTCCTCGCCGAGCCGCACGGCAATCTCGGTCTCGATGCCGAGCCGGCAGTAATTGGCAACCGGCAGTTCGGCCCGGCCATGATGCACCTCGCCGGCGAAGATCGCGCCGTAGCACGGCTCGTCGACGCCGCACAGCCGCTGCATGATCGGCGTCGTCAGCCCGATCTTAAACCCGGCGACGCCACCGCGCCCGCGCGCCGTTCCGATCTCCTCAAAAGCCTGGCGGATCGCATAGGCCTCGTCGAGGTCGGCGGGCATCAGCTCCGGCGGCAGGATGTCGATCTGCCGGCAGTCGTGGAACAGCGCGGCGATGCGCTCGGCCTTTTGCGTGATATCAAGCTCGGCCAATGTTTTTGCCTCCGTTTTTTCACCACGAAGACACGAAGGTCGCGGAGAAGAGATTGTCGTCCCGGCGAAAGCCGGGACCCACAGATCAACCGTTCGGGCGGCGGCAACGTGGGTCCCTGCTGTCGCAGGGACGAAATTTCGATTTCTTCTTCGTGTCCTTCGTGCCTCCGTGGTTATCCTTTACTCCACCGCCCGCGCAATTCGCGGCGGATGATCTTGCCCGTTGCGGTCAGCGGCAATTCGTCGGCGAAGACGATCTCGCGTGGCGCCTGGTACCAGGCGAGGCGCTCGCCGACAAAGGCACGGATCTCGTCGGCGAGGGCAGGGGAGGGCGCCACTCCCGGCCGTGGCACGACAAACGCCCGCACGATCTCGCCGCGCATCGGGTCGGCGACGCCGACCGCCGCCGCCATCAGCACGGAATTGTGCTTCATCAGGCAATCCTCGATGTCGGTCGGGCCGATGCGGTAACCGCCGCTCGAAATCAAGTCGTCCTCGCGGCCCTTGTACCAGATGTAGCCGTCCTCATCCTGAACCGCGACATCGCCGGTCAGGCACCAATCGCCGGCGAACTTTGCCGCCGTCGCCTCGGGATTGTTCCAGTAGCCGAGAAACATCACGGGGTCGGGCCGGTGCACGGCGATGATGCCGGTGTCGCCCGGCGCCACGTTCTCGCCCTCGGCCGAGACCACGGCGACCCGGTGACCGGGGATCGGCCGGCCCATCGAGCCCGGCCGCACCGGAAACAACGAGGCGCAATTGCCGACGAGCAGGTTGGCCTCGGTCTGGCCATAGAATTCGTTGACCGTCAGCCCAAGCGCCTCGCGCGACCAGGCGAGGATGTCCTCGCCGAGCGCCTCGCCGCCGCTCGCCACCGAGCGCAGGGCGATGTCGAAACGCTGGCGCGGCGACGGGACCGGCCGCATCATCTTGAGCGCGGTCGGCGGCAGGAAGGCGTTGCGCACGCCGTGCCGCCCCATCAAGGCAAACGCTTCCTCGGGGTCGAATTTGCGGCCGCGGTGCGCCAGCACCGGCACGCCGAAATAAAGGCTCGGCAGCAGCACGTCCAAGAGGCCGCCGATCCATGCCCAGTCGGCCGGGGTCCAGTAGAGGTCACCCGGTTGCGGGAAGAAATCGTGCGGCAGCTGCACCCCCGGCAGGTGGCCGAGCAGCGCGCGGTGGGCGTGCAACGCGCCCTTCGGTTTGCCGGTGGTGCCCGAGGTATAGATGATCAGCGCCGGGTCGTCGCTTGCGGTATCGGCCGGCGTGAAATCGTCGCGGGCGCCCGCCAGCGTCGGCCAGAACAGCTTGTGGCCGCCGCTGTCGCCATCGACGACGAGAATCGTTGCCAAATCGGGAAGCCCCGCCGGCATCTTGGCGAGGTTGTCGCCGTCAGTGACCAGCGCCCGGGCGCCGCTGTCGGCAAGCCGGTGTTCGAGCGCGTCGGGGCCGAACTGGACGAAAAGCGGCACCGCCACCGCGCCGAGCTTATAGATCGCCAGATGAGCGATCGCGGTCTCCGGCCGCTGCGGCAACAGCACGCCGACCCGATCACCGGGCCGAATGCCGAGCCCCTGGAGCGCATTGGCGCAGCGGTTGGAAAGCCGTTTCAGGTCGTCGAACGAGAAGCGCTCGACCGAACCATCGGGCGCCTCGTAGATCAGCGCCAGCCGGCCGTCGCCATTGGCGTGCCGGTCGCATGCGGCGGCGCCGATATTGAAATGCGCCGGCACCTCCCAGCGGAAGGCGCGGTAGACCTGTTCATAGCTGTCGCCGCGGTGAAGCACGGCGACAACTCTAGGTGATGAACCCATAAAATAATACTTCCCGGCGAATCGGAACGCAGATTCAATGGCTGCGGGGCTCCCGGTACGACAAAAACCCCGACAATTAGCTCGCCGGCGTCAAGCTCGCCTCCGCTAGAATCTGGATGCGGTTTAATGAGTTGATGACCTAAAGCGACCGCGCTCCAGGTCGGGTTACGCGAAGGCGCGTCGGATCTTGCCCCAGTCCTCGACTGCGTGTTCCTGGCCGGGAACGATCTGGATCGCGATTTCGTCGTAGCCGGCGGCGGCGAGCGCGGCGATGCGTTCGGTCAGCTCCCGCTCGGTTGCGGCGAAGGTGGTCAGGCGGATCAATTCGGCCGTGACGAACGGCCGCTCCTCGGGCTTGACGAACATCAGATGGCCGCGGTGGTTTTCGAGGTAGTGCGCGCCTTGCGGGCGGAAGCTGCGGGCCAGCTCGACATAGCCGGCGACCTCTTCTGCCACCGATGGCGGGATCTGCGCGATCGCCGGCCAGCCCATCAGCGCCGCATCGGCCGCGCGGTGCAGCAGCATCGCCGCGCGCGGCCCGGCCTGCGCTACCGCGCGCGGCGAGTCGGCCGGCTCGTGCTCGCCGAGCACGACGCCGCCGGTCAGGACGACGGCGTCAAGCGCCTCCGCAGCATGCCCCGCCGCCCCCCATAACTTACGCATGTCGGCGAGCGCGGCGATGCCGCCCGCGACGTCGGCCGTCGTGTTGATCCAGCCGGCGCCGAGCCGGGCGGTCAGCTCGCGCGCCCTGGGCCCTGAGGCGGCGAGGTAGAGGCCGATCGGGTCCCGCGTGTTGACGAGCCCGAGTTCCGGGTTGAGGAGGCGAATGAGGCGCCGCTTGCCCTCGAATGCGGATTCGATCGTCTCCCCGTGCAGCAGTGCTGTAACGGCCCGGATATACTCTTCCATGTCGGCGAGCCTGACCGCGCCGAGCCCCATCGCGCGGCGCCCGGTAAAGCCGGTGCCGACGCCGAAATCGATCCGTCCCGGCGCCAGCTTGTTGAGCGAGGCAAAGGCGTTCGCCGTCACCGGCGCGATCCGGTTCGACGGGATGAGGACACCGGTGCCGAGGCGGATCGTCGTCGTCTTCATTGCCGCGGCGGCCATCGCGACAAACGGGTCGGCGCTCAGCATCTGCGTGTCGTAGAACCACGCGCGGCTGAACCCCAATTCCTCGGCCCGCCGCACCACCCGCCACGACTCGGCATCGGTCGGAATCGCGATGGCAAACCGCATGGCGCCCTCCGCAAAAATTAACGCTTCATCCCAAAGTACACAAAGGTTTCGCAAAGGACACAAAGGCGCTTTTCCGACGGGAAGCGCTGTTCAAATCGACATTCGGACATCGGGCCGCGAGGAACTCGTTCCGCCCTTCGGGTGCGCCGTTTGTCTTTGCGTCCTTTGCGTATCCTTTGCGTCCTTTGTGTTGAAGGATTTTCTTTTTTTAGCGCTTGGAGAACTGGAAGCTGCGGCGGGCCTTGGCCTTGCCATATTTCTTGCGCTCGACGACCCGGCTGTCGCGGGTGAGGAACCCGCCATGCTTCAGAATCGGTCGCAGCCCGGGCTCGTAATAGGTCAGCGCCTTG
>DASYUS010000459.1:0-6841 GCA_036000945.1 Allostellaceae bacterium | reverse complement strand
TCGACGTAATGATGCGCCGCCGACCCGAACTTTCGCGCCGTGGCCTCGGCCGGCGTGGACCACGGCAAGCCGGCCGTCTCCAGCACGATGCCGTCGATTACCTTGGCGTAGAGCGGGGTGATCGGGGCGACGCCGATATCGAGAACGCGATAGAGCCGTTCCGGCGCGCGGTAGCGCAGCGCCGCCAGCGCCCGCACCTGATCGACAAAGCGGACGGCGTGAAAGGCCGCGTACTTGTCGGCGGCAGCGGCTTCGGCGACAAGGTTGCGGATTTTTTCGATCGGTTGCGGCGCGCTGGCGAGAAATTGCCGCGCCTGCTCGGTGCGCGCCGCATTCGCCGCCTCATCGCGATACAGCAGTTCGGCAAATCGAATTAATGGTGAGACCTGTTCCATTACCTCAGCCTGCAAACACCGATGACGCGCACCGCTGCCTTGCGGCGGCGCTGCCCGCGAACCCTGGCAATGATTTAATCAGACATAGGCGTGCGAGGTGTAGAAGCTTCCGGATATATGCCGTTTCAGCACCGCCTGGCCGTTCTCGAAAAACAGCGGCGCGACCTCGCTCGGGCAGTAATGGGTGACCAGGCTCTTGCGCGTCCGCGGCGAGGCGGTCGGCGAGCCGCCATGCGCGAGATCGGCGTGCCACACCAGGACGTCGCCGCGGCGCGCGAGGAAGCGCTGCCGCGCCAGGTTGCGCTCTTTGGCTTCGCGCTGGATCGCCTCGAGGTGCTGCTGGACCTCTTCGGTGACGAGATCGCCGGCGCCCGAGCGCTGCGCTTCGTGCACGTTCTTGTGCATTCCATTGTATAGGAACTCTGGCAATTGCCGATGGCTGTCGACAAAATATTCGAGTTCGCCGACGCCTTCCGCAACATCCTCGAGGGCAATCCAGGTTGCCGCGAATTGCAGCGGCAGCGTATAGGGAACGTAAGCCGAATCCTGATGGATCGGCTGCTGCGACCCGCGATAGAACGTGAGGGTTTGCGACGCCAGCACCGGACGCTCAAAGATAAGGTGGAGAAACCGAAGGATCTCCGAAGAGAAGATAGCGTCCCGCACGGCGTCGGAAAACCAATGCAGGTCAAGCGCCTTAGCCGGCTGATCGAGGATCGCGGGCTGCCAGTTTACGTGTCCGCCGGCAATCGCGTGGCATTCGAAAAGCAGCGTCGACATGTCGCCGTGAAAGGCCGCCTCGACCACGTTCTCGACGCGGTCGAGCAGCACCGCCGGCACCGCGTTCGGCAGGATCACATAGCCTTCGGCGACAAAGCGCGCGAGGAGTTCGGCGTCCTCGGGATTGATCAGCCCGAGCGCGCGGCGCCCCTCGATCACATCGAGCGCATTCGCCGCGTCGATCCAGAGGCCGCCGAAGGGCGAGGCTATTTCGGCCGCATTGCGCGGCCGGCTCGCCTGCGGGTAAGGGAGATAGCCGCGGTACCGGCCCCGCTCGCGATAATGCCGCTCCAGCGCGTCGGCCGCATCCGAGCCGACTTCGCCGGCGACCGCCGGATAGGCTTTGGCGTACCAGGCGGCGTCGAACCCGGCGCGGGGCCGGCGGCCCTCGTCCCTGCCGTGGGCGAGATAATGCAAGAGGCCCGAGCCGATGTTGCCGGCGCGCACCGCGTCGGCGACATCGGGGTACGTCCTAAGGTACCACTCTTCATCGAAATCGATGTCGTCCTGGTCGCTCGGCATTTTCCCTGCTCCTCGCGGCAACAGCCGCGACCGGATACATGGCGGGGCATTATTGCCGCGCCGCACCACCCTGTCGAGGCCGGGTCGCCGGCAGCAGTCGCGCCTGGAGCGGTCAGCCGGGCTCGGCGGCAAGCGCGATCGCCAGGCCCAAGGCGCGGCGATCGGACGTGCCGAGCAGATCCGACGGGCGCAGCGGCTCGGGCGTGATCAGCGCAATCGGCTGCCGAAGCGGCTGATCGAGTTCGGCGACGGCGGTAATCGCACCCGCCGCACGCTGCACCGGATGGCTGTACGAGCCGATTTCCAACATGCACCGCTCGGCGAAACCGGCGGATATTTCATGGACAAGCGGTATGGTTATCGTCAGCCGGCATGGGTAGGTGCCCGGCTGGTCTTGCAGCCGCCATTCGATACGACTCGTGCGCGTCCAGCGGAACCGCGTGGCTCCCGATTGCTCGACCGCATGCCAGTCGACATCGGCGCTCGTGGCAGCCGGCGTCGGCTGCGCCGGGCTTGGTCGATCGAAGGGAGCCGTCAGCCGCACAGACCTGAGCGCCGGGCCGATCGCCCGCAATAACGGCATCAATTGCGGCGATGGCGACCGCCCGGCAAAGGCGAGCTTGCCGTTTCCCGAATAGAGCTCCAGGCCAACGCTCGCCCCGAGCACCTCCAAGGCCGCGAGGGTATAGATCGAAACGTGACCGTTTCTCGGCGCGATATACCACCAATTGGCCCGCAGCTCGGCGATGTTCGGCGGTTGGATGGCAGTGATGACGATAATGCAGCCATCCGGCTTCATGAAGCTGACGAGATCGGCGATCGTTTCGCCGGGAAACGGCGAATGCTCGATCGTTTCGAAACAGGTGATGATGTCGAATCGGCCGCCGGGCCGGCTTGGGCTGGAGAACAAATCATAGTTACAAACCTCGGCGAAGCCGACGCTTCTCAGCCGCTCGGCAAACACCCCGGTGCCCGACCCGTAATCCACGATGCGGGCGGACCGATGGTCTTGGAGAAAGCCCGCCATCTCGGCGGCTATTCGTTCCGGCCGCACGCTGGCGTATTCCTCGTCGACCAATGGGTAATCCGCATTATAGATGAATCTGGCGAAATCCTCCCCGGTCCAGTCGTCGCAGAAATCGGTAAACAATAATCCGCAATTGCCGCATTTATAATAATTAACTATAATTCCTGAAAATCCATACGGATAGTATTCAACGGGCGAACAAATTTTGTTGAAATCGACAACGTCAAATTTCAGCGCGATCGAATTGCAAACCTTACATTTGATCGCGTCGCGGGCAACATCGGCTCGGCGAAAATCGGGAACCTGGTTCAATTGCATCAAGGTTTGCGATTTCATTCAAGGCAACATTCGCTGGAAGGATTGATCGTCGAGCGTCAGCCTGCCGTCGGCATCAGCGCCAATGCGTCGCCGGTCGCGACGGCGCCGCCGGTCATCACCTCGGCGTAGACGCCCATCAGATTGTGGCCAAAGCCGCGCTGCAAGGCGGCGGGGATGTCGAGATCGCGCTCGGCGGTCGCCGGATTGACCTCGGTCGCTGCGCACCGGGTGATCGCGGCGATCACCCGCAGCCGGGCGCCGCCCGCCGCCACCTCGCGGCCGATCCAGCCGAGCTCCTGCCACGCCGGCAAGCCGGCAAAATAGAGATTGGCGCGAAAACGCAGCGGATCGACCGGCGCGCGCACGACCCCTTCGAGCGCGGCGATGCTCGCCAGGTTGATCAGCGAGACGTATTTGTCGGTCGTTGCATTGGGCTTTCTGCGCGAATCGGCAAAGGCGTGGCCCGGCGCCTCGACGACGCGCAACGGGCGTTCGACCGCCGGGCCGAGGAAATCGGCGACAAACTCGCCGACACGCCGGCGCCCGTCGGGCTCGGCCAGCGAGGCGCGCAGCCGGGTGCCGCCATCAGCCTCCATCGTCAGCTCGTCCGTTGCCGGATCGAAGCGGGTCTTCAGCCGCGCCAGCTTTTCGTCGCGCATCAACATGACGAAGTGGGTTTTCGCCAGCCATTGCGGGGCTTCGCGATCGAAGCGGGTTGAGGCGAGCGCGATGGCGAAGCGCCGGTCGTGCGGCAGGCACTCGCCGGGTCGCACCGTCACCCGCTCCAGGGGCTCGGCGCTCAGGCCCTTGACCGGGTAGCGATAGATCGCGGCAATTGTCATCGGCATCGAGCGGCCCGTTTGGTGATCCAGCCGGCATCGGTTATACCGGATCGCGGCGCAGAGCAAAGGGCGAGCGGGCCGCGGCATGAAGGTTCGACAGCGTGGCCGGGACGATGCAGCGGCGGGCGGCCGACCGAAGCAGTCGCGACCGATCAGGTGGATCGTGCGATCGCTGGCGGCTGTCGGGGTCGCCATCGGGCTGACCGCCGCCTCGATCGGCGGCTATGCCGCGGTCATCATCTACCAGGGCAATTTCTCCACGGTCAGCCCCGGCATCGTCTACCGTTCGGCGCAATTGAGCGGCCCGGAGCTTGAGTCTGTCGCGCGGCAATACAGCATTAAATCGGTCCTCAATCTGCGCGGCCGCAATGTCGGATCGCCGTGGTACGACGAGGAGGTGGCCCAGTCGCAGGCGCTCGGCCTCGTCCATTACGATTACGGGATATCGGCACAGCGTCTGGTGACGCCCCGTCAGATCGCCGACATTCTCGACATCCTGCGCCAGGCGCCGAAGCCGCTCTTGGTGCACTGCATGTCGGGCTCCGACCGTGCCGGGCTCGTCGCGGCGCTTTATCGCTATGCGGTGGCCGGAGAGAGCGCCCAGGAGGCAGACCGCGAGCTGTCGCTCCTCTACGGGCATTTCCCTTATTTGACCAGCCGTTCGGGCGCGATGGACGACAGCTTCTGGGCTTTCGTCAACGGCACCGAGAAGTCGGCCGCGCGATAGCTCAGCCGCTCCGTTCAATCCGGCAGTGCCTGGCGTGAAGGTCGCGACCCCGCGTCAGGCGCGCAGGTGCAGCACGCAAATCAGCGTGAACAGGCGGCGCGCCGTTGCATGGTCGATCGCCACCTTGTCGGCGAGCCGCTCGATCAGCAGCGCCGATCCCTCATTGTGCAGCGAGCGGCGGCCGACATCGATGGCCTCGACCCGTGACAGGTTCCCGCTGCGGATCGCCCGGTAATAGCTCTCGCACACCAGGAAATAGTCCTTGACGATGCGCCGGAACGGCGCAAGCGGCAGTACAATCGTCTCGCACGCCCCGTTCCCCGCAGGATCGCTCGTCTCATCGCCCGGCGCGCGGATCTCCATCGCCAACCGGTTTTCCGCGATCGCCAGGTGTACGTCGAATGGCCCGCCGCGGCCGGATAGCGGGGCGAAACGATTGTCTTTGAGGAGGTCGGTGATCGCCGCGGCGCGCTCGTTCTCGATCGCCGGGCTGCGCCGCACCACGCTGTGCTCGTCGAGCGTGATCGCGGCGATCCGCTGCGCCCCGTCACTCACGGCCGAGCCTCAGCGCCAGAGAGAGCGCGTGCGCGTCGAGGCCCTCCGCTTCCGCAAGCCGGATCGCCGCCGGCCCGAGGACGGCCAGGCCCGCCGCATCGCAGCCAACAAAGGTCGTCCGTTTCATGAAATCGAGAACGCCGAGCCCCGAGGCAAAGCGCGCGCTGCGCGCCGTCGGCAGCACATGGTTGGGGCCGGCGATATAATCGCCGATCGCCTCGGGCGCGTGGCGGCCGAGAAAGATCGCCCCGGCGTGACGCACCTTCTGCGCCACCCCATCGGCATCGTCGATCGCCAGCTCGAGGTGTTCGGGGGCGATGCGGTCGATCAGCGGCACCGCCTCGTCCCAATCGGCCACCAGGATGATCGCGCCGTTGTCGCGCCAGCTCGCACCGGCAATCTCGCTGCGCGGCAGGCGCTGCAGGTGGCGGGCGATCTCGCGCTCGACGGCGGCGGCGAAATCGGCATCGTCGCTGACCAGGATGGCCTGCGCGGCGGTGTCGTGCTCGGCCTGCGACAACAGATCGGCGGCGATCCACGCAGGGTCGTTGGCCCGGTCGGCGACAACGAGGATTTCCGAAGGGCCGGCGATCATGTCGATGCCGACGCGGCCGAATACAAGCCGTTTCGCCGCCGCGACATAGGCGTTGCCCGGCCCGACGATCTTGTCGACCGGAGCGATCGTCGCGGTGCCGTAGGCAAGGGCGGCAACCGCCTGCGCCCCGCCGACGCGATAGATCTCGTCGACCCCGGCCATCCGGGCGGCGGCAAGGACAAGCGGGTTGAGGATGCCGTTTGGCGCCGGCACCGTCATCACCAGCCGCTCGACCCCGGCGACCCTGGCGGGGATCGCGTTCATCAGCACCGAGGAGGGATAGGCGGCGGTGCCGCCCGGGACATAAAGCCCGGCCGCAGCGATCGGCCGCCAGCGCTGGCCGAGCCGCACCCCGGCCGAATCGACGTAATCGATGCCGGCGGGCAGCTGCCTCCGGTGGAAGCTCTCGATCCGTTCGGCGGCGATGCGCAGGGCCGCGATGGTCTCGGCAGGAGCCCGGTCAGCGCCGGCGGCGATCTCTTCGGGTGTGAGGCGCAGGCGATCGGCTGTCAGCGAAACCCGGTCGAAGCGGTTGGTGTATTCGACCAGCGCCGCGTCGCCGCGCGCGGCCACATCGTCGATGATCGCCGCCACGGCGGCGTCGACATCGGCCACACTCTCGCGCTTCGCCGCAAGCAGGGCGCGAAACGCCGGCTCGAAGCCGGGATCGCTGGTGTTGAGGGTAATGGGCATATGCCGTGGCCCGCTAACCGGCTGACGCGGCCGCAGTCCGCGCCCGCTTCCGGCCCGCACCATAAGTGACGGCGCGGAATCGTTCGATCCACTGGCCGACCTCTTCGGGGCGGGTTTTCAGCGCCGCACGGTTGACGATGAGGCGCGAGCTGATGTCGGCGATGTGCTCGATCTCGACGAGGCCATTGGCCTTCAGCGTCGCCCCGGTCTGCACCAAATCGACAATATGGCAACACAGCCCGAGCAGCGGCGCCAACTCGATCGCGCCGTTCAGCTTGATGCATTCGGCCTGGACGCCGCGCGCGGCGAAATGGCGGCGGGTGATCTCGGGGTATTTGGTGGCGACCCGCAGATGGCTCCAGCTGCGCGGGTCTTCGTGGCCTGCCT
>DASYUS010000458.1:0-1661 GCA_036000945.1 Allostellaceae bacterium | reverse complement strand
GTTGGGCATTCTCGGCTCCGCGATTGCAACCGCGATCGTGCAATGGCTCATGCTGTTTTGCCTGGCCGGCTGCATGCTGTTCGCGCGGACCCGGATACCGGTCAGGATCGGCCGCATCGTGTTGCGCGAGATCCCCCGAATCCTGCGGCTGGGATTGCCGATCGGCGCCTTGCGCGGGCTTGAAATCGGGGTTTTTGTCATGACCGGCATCCTGATGGGCGTGCTCGGCGCCGACGCGCTCGGGGCCCACCAGCTCGTCTTCAACGTCGCCGGCGTGTGTTTCATGGTGCCGCTCGGCCTCGGCCAGGCGGCGACCGTCAGGGTCGCCTTCCAGCTCGGCGCCGGGTCGCCCGGCGCGGCCCGCCGCGCCGGCTTTGTCGCGCTGGCGCTCGGCGCATCGTTCATGACGGCGAGCGCGGTCTTGTTGTGGTCGGCGCCGCAGATGCTGACCGGCCTCTATCTCGATCTCAACGACACGGCGAACCTCGGTCTGGTGGCGATCGCGCTGCAGCTTTTCCTGATCGCCGCGCTGTTCCAGGTGTTCGACGGGGTGCAGGTGATCGCGGTCGGCGCCTTGCGCGGCTACCGGGACACCGCCGTGCCGATGCTGATCGCCGCGATCGGCTATTGGGTCGTCGGCTTTGCCGGCGGCTGGCTCCTTGCCTTTCCGCTCGGCTTCGGCGCCGTCGGCCTGTGGTCCGGGCTGGCGCTGGGTCTGGCGGTGGTGGCGATATCGCTGACCCTACGGCTTCACCTGCACGCTGGCGCACGGATGCGCGCAACCGGGATGGTCTCGCTGGCGACGAGCCGGCTCCCGGCGTAGGCGCTGCCGTCAGCGATTGACCACCCGGCCGGCGCGTGAGAGGTGCGGCGCATCGAGGCCGACCCCGACGAGATGGCCGAACAGCGCGGCGAGCCGGGCGCGGTCGGCCTCGGGCAGCGGCGGCTTCAGGATCGAGGCGATGTTGCTGCGCAGATGCGCCGGCTCGCCGGTGCCGAACAGCACGACATCGGCGCCCGGCTCGTGCCGCACAAAGCGGTAGGCGGCGTCGATGAGGCTGCTGGCGCCGCCCTCATGGACGAGAAAGCCGAGCGGGTCGGGGCTGTCGGCCAATGCCTGCGGCACCTCGCCGTCGGCGGCCAGCTCGCGCATCGTCGCGGCGAGGCGTCCGGGCTGCGAAAAGATGTTGCGCACCGCGAACATCATCAGCGTGCCGACGCGGTGCCGCCGGGTTAGCGGAAACACGTTCGTCCGCGCATTCTGGTGCAGCATGTGGAAGGCCAGCATCGCGACGTCCCAAACCCCGTCGCGGCAGGCGCGCGGCACCACCTCGTGCTCGGGATCGCCGGGCGCCGTCTCGGTGATGCCGAGGTGGCGGAATTTGCCTTTTTCCTTCTCGCGCAGCAGGGCGGGGGCGATGACCTCGCGGGCGTGGTCGTAGGCGCGCGGCGCGATCCCGTGCAGCTGGTAGACATCGATATAGTCGGTGCCGAGCTCCGTGAGCGAGCGGTCGAGACTCGCCACGGCGGTTTCGGGCGCCGCGCTCGGGTTGCTGACCCCGAACGGCGCCTTGGTGCAGATGACGACGCGGTCGCGCGGCACGCCGCGCAAGGCCTTGCCGAGCACCGCCTCGGTGCCGTAGGCAGCAGCGGTATCGAAC
>DASYUS010000457.1:0-5429 GCA_036000945.1 Allostellaceae bacterium | reverse complement strand
CGCCCGCGCCGGCAACTCGATGACCGGGTGTGCTTGCGGCACCAGGATGTCGATCACCCCCGGCTCGATCAGCGTGTCGCCCGATGTC
Organism: Allostellaceae bacterium; assembly: GCA_036000945.1. Taxonomy (GTDB): domain Bacteria; phylum Pseudomonadota; class Alphaproteobacteria; order ATCC43930; family CGMCC-115725; genus DATARH01. The sequence continues at coordinate 5,341 of DASYUS010000457.1, read as the reverse complement.
CACGGCAAGGCCGGGTTGACCTGGGCGATGGTAAGGCGCACGCCCGCCATCATCTCGCGCAGGCATTCGATGCCGAGCCCGGCATTGTAGTTACCGACGTCGTCCGGGCCCTTGACCTGCAGCAGCACGACATCGATGCGCGGCCGGCCGCCGGCAATGAGGTCGCACAGCACCGAGATGTTGGCCGGGATGACATTGCCGGCGCCCGCCGCAAAAAACCGCCGCCCGGCGGCGCTGCCGCCGAAGGCGCTCACCGTCACGTTGGGGTGATCGGCGGCAAAGTCGGCAGCAAACGTCTGGGCGAAGAACAGGCGGAACGGCGGGCAGCGCGGCGCCTGCTCGTTCAAGAGCCGGGTCAGGAACACCGGCTCGGCCGTCGCTTCGGCCCAGCCGACCGTATCGCCCGGGTGGATCAGCTGGGCGAAATCGAGATCCGCGGGAGCGACTGTGACCGGCGTCTTCTCGTCGCTGCCGCTCACCGACCGATCCCGACCCCGAGCTTTTCGATCTGGCGCACATTGGGGTTGAACAAATCGGCCAGGGTCATATCGCCGCGCTCCTGCGGTGGCGGCAAACCGGCGTCGGCGGCGGCGCGACAGGCCTCCTCGTAGGTCAGCGCGCGCGCCCGCAGCGCGTCGAACGACCGGCCCGGCCGGACCAGCGCCGGATCGACCGAGCGGAAGTCGTTCTGGTTGGTGGTGAAGACGATCTTCTTGCCCGACATGCGAACAAGCCCGTCGGACACGTTAAGAAATCGCGCCATCAGGCTGTTGCCGCCGCCGTCGCGCGCGCCGAGCAGCGATTCGGCATCCTCGATGACGAGGACGGCATCGCCGTCTTGGGCGAGGAAATCGACGAACATCTCGTCCGAATTGATCAGCTTCTCCTCGTAGGTGATGATCGCCTTGAGCTGGCGCTCATAGATCAGGTGCCGGATCAGCGAGGTCTTGCCGGTTCCCGGCTCGCCCATCAGGAACAGCACCGAGGCCGGGCTCGCGAGATACCGGTCGAGATAGGCGTCCACCGGCTCGCCGAGCCACGGATAGAACGAATCGTGGATCGGCGGCGGCGGCTCCATCGTGATCGAGCGGTAGTCCGGCCCGTGCTCTGCCTGGTACCACCACATGATGCGGGCCAGCCGCGAGCGGCCGAACCTGTCGCGCAGCGCGGCATCGATCTGGCGCACCTGGTCGTGCCCGCCCCACAAGGTCACGCTGAAATGCAGGCGCCGCTCGGCGAAGATTTGCTTGTTGTCATCAAACCCGATCATCGCGAGAAACAGCACGTCGTCGTCGCCGCCGCGGCGGACAATGACATCGTAGCTGCCGGGCTCGACCGAACGGACCTGCAGCTCATTGGCGTCGGGCGGGAACGACTGGCGGATCGTTTCCGCCGTATGGGTGACGAAGTCGTGCGCCGAGATCAGCAAGGCGTAGTCGCCGTGCAGGCTGCTGCTGTCCTGCCGCGACGGCAGCGTCGTGGCGAATCGCGCCAGCGCGGCGCCCGAATGCACCCGGTTCACAAACGAAAAATCGACGGCCATGGACGCTCCTGCTGCCGGTCCGCGCGCGCTTCATCTCACGCGTCGCAGCTTTGTCGGATGGGTTGAGCGCAGCGAAACCTATCGCTGCACCGCGGCGGACAATTGGTGACGGGTATCGCTGCGCTCAAGCCATCCTACAATTTCACTGTCGGCAGCGGTTACGCCATCGCCTCCTCGGCGGCGGGGACGTGCGTCACCTCGTGCGCCTGGAGGCGCGGCAGCACTTCGCGGGCGAAGCGCTCGATCTGCGCCATGAAGAGGTCGTGCGGTAGGCAGCCGCGGTTGAGGGCCAGCTGCACCTGATTGGCGCCGGCGCTTTCGGCGGCCGCGATGATCCGTTCGGCGACCTCGTCGGCGGTGCCCATCGGCATCGTCTCGGCCTGCTCTTCAAGCTGCTGCATCGTCAGGTTGCGGAATTCGGAGCGCAGATTGGCTGCGGCGCGCAAATTCTCGGGCCGCACGTAATCGGTCGAGGCCGACGTCGAGTAGCCGGTCTCGCGCTGCCGCTCGGTTTCGGTGAAATTGCCGTGGCTGAAGAGGGTCCGGTTGAAATAGAGGATGTGCGGGCCGTATTCCCGCAGCGCTTGCGCCTTCGAGTCGGCGACATAGGCGGTGATGCCGAGCGAGAGGTGGTCGGGCGTGATGCGGTGCCCGGCCTCGCCGAGGCACTTCGCGTAATAGCGGATGATGTCGTCGCGCAACCCGCGGGCGCGGCCGAGCCCCGGCGTGATCGGCAGGTTGTGATGGCCGGCGAACTCGATCGACTCCTTGCTGCCGACGATCGGCATCCAGATCGGCGGGTGCGGCTCCTGCACTGGGCGCGGCCACAGCGCGACGTTGTGGTAGGACCAGAAGCGGCCCCCGTAATTGAACACCTCCTCGGTCCAAGCGCGGGTGATGATGTCGTAGGCTTCCTCGAAACGCGCCCGCGAGTCCGGCAGCGCCACGTTATGCACCTGGTATTCGCGCGGGATGCCGCGGGCGAAGCCGGAGATCAGCCGCCCGCCGGACAGGCAGTCGATCATCGCCAATTCCTCGGCGAGACGCAGCGGTTCGTGCAATGGCAACAGATTGCCGTAGATCAGCAGCTTCAGGTTCTTGGTGCGCTGAGCGGCGGCCGATGCCATCAGATTGGGGCTGTTCATCAGCCCGTAGGGCGAGCAGTGGTGCTCGTTGAAGCCGACCCCGTCAAAACCGAAGCGGTCGAGCGCCTCCCAGGCGTCGAGGTGCTCCTCGTAGGTGCGCACCGCCGTCTTGGCGTCGAAATGCCGCTTCGCCAGCGGGTAGGGCAGCTCGACGGCGCCGTTTTTCAGATGGTCGAGATTGGCGTCATAAGCCAACAGGTCAAAAACAAAGACTTTCATTGCGCTGCCTCCGGGGGCTCCCGCTCTCAGCCGTGTTGCATTTCCGCGCCGCCTGCGCAAGCCTCGCGTCGCACAGTTCGGGAGACCGCCGATGACCACTCGCCCGCCCGCCGAAATCGGCATGTCGCTCGACGAGGTCGACACCCCCGCGCTGGTCATCGATCTCGACGCGTTTGAGCGCAATTTGCGCCGCCTCGCCGATCGGGTGCGCGGCAGCGGCGTGCGGCTCAGACCTCATGCAAAGACTCATAAATGCCCGGTCATCGCCTTGAAGCAGATCGAATTGGGCGCAGTCGGGGTGTGTGTGCAGAAGGTCAGCGAGGCCGAGGCGATGGTGTATGGCGGGGTGCGCGACGTCTTGGTGACCAACGAGGTTGTCGGCCGGCAGAAGCTGCGCCACCTGATGGCGCTGGCGCACACCGCGCAGATCGGCGTCTGCGTCGACGACCCGGCGCAGGTCGCCGCGCTCGAAGCGGCGGCCGGCGAAGCGGGCGTGGCGAGCCTCCCGGTGCATGTCGAGATCAACATGGGCGGCAACCGCTGCGGCGTCGAGCCGGGCGAGGCGGCGCTAGCGCTGGCGCGCCGGGTCGAGGATGCGCCGCATCTCCGCTTCGCCGGGCTCCAGGCCTATCACGGCTCGGCCCAGCATTTGCGCGGCTGGGCCGAGCGCCAGCAGGCGATCGCCGGCGCAGTCGACAAGGCGGCGCGCACCCGCGACCTGCTCGCTGCCCAAGGCATCGCCTGCGCCAACATCACCGGCGCCGGCACCGGCACCTTCGAATTCGAGGCGGGGAGCGGCGTCTACACCGAGCTGCAATGCGGCTCCTACATCTTCATGGACGCCGATTACGGCCGCAACCTCGACAAGGACGGCGCCCAGACCCGCGCCTTCGAGCCGAGCCTCTTTGTCTGGGCGACGGTGATGAGCCGGCCAGCCGCCGAGCGCGCGATCGTCGATGCCGGCCTCAAGGCGCTGGCCTTCGACTCGGGCCCGCCGAATGTGTGGGACGAGCCGGCCGCCACCTACGAGCGCGCCTCCGACGAGCACGGCCGGCTCGGCATCACCAGCGCCACCAACCGCCTCAACCTCGGCGACAAGATCCGCCTCGTCCCCGGCCATTGCGACCCGACCGTCAACCTCTATGACTGGTATGTCGCGGTGCGCGGCGACCGCGTCGAAGCCGTCTGGCCGATCACCGCCCGCGGCGCGGTCTACTGAGCCGGCAAGGTCCGCTCGGTACGGCCGACGCGGCACGCGGAGCGACAGGGAGCGGCCGGTGCGCCGGATAGCTCGCCTAGCCGTCGGCATCGTCGCTCTGGCCACGCTCGCCGGGGCCCCGGTCCACGCCGAGGGTCGCCAGATCGAGACGCAGGCAGGGCCGGTCGTTGTCGACACCGTCGCCGAAGGGCTGGTTCATCCCTGGGGCATGGCCTTCCTGCCCGACGGTCGCATGCTGGTGACGGAACGACCTGGGCGGCTCCGCATCGTCGACCGCGAAGGCCGCCTGTCGCAGCCGTTGGCCGGCACGCCCGCGGTTTTCGCCCAGGGCCAGGGCGGCATGCTCGACGTCGCGCTCGACCCGCGTTTCCCGGACAATCGCCTCGTCTACCTGTCGTATGCCGAGCCGGGTGAAGGCGGCGCCTCGACCGCACTCGGTCGCGGCCGGCTTGCCGAGGATCGCATCGACGGCTTCCAGGTCATCTTTCGCCAGGCGCCAAAGGTCTCCGGGCCCAACCATTTTGGCGGCCGGATCGTTTTTTCGCCGGACGGCAAGCTGTTTCTGACACTGGGCGAACGCTACAAGTTCGACCCCGCGCAGGATGTTGCGAGCCATCTCGGCAAGATCGTCCGGATCAACCCTGACGGCGCCGTTCCAACGGACAACCCGTTCGCCCAGACCGGCAACGCCAGGGCGGAGATCTGGTCCTACGGGCACCGCAACATCCTGGCGGCAGCCATCAACCCGCAATCGGGCGCGCTGTGGGTCGGCGAGATGGGACCGCGCGGCGGCGACGAACTCAACATCCCAGAGCCCGGCCGCAACCACGGCTGGCCGCTGGTCAGCTGGGGGACCCACTACGACTGGACCGACATCCCCAAACCGCCGACCCGTCCCGAGTTCGCCGATGCGATCAAGCAATGGACGCCGGTGATCTCGCCCTCCGGCATGCTCTTCTACACCGGCGATCTGTTCCCGGCCTGGCGCGGCAACGTCCTGATCGGCAGCCTTAGCCGGCGCGCCCTCGTTCGCCTTGCTGTGTCCCAATCACAGGTGACCGGCGAGGAGATCATCCCGCTGGGTGCGCGGATCCGCGACGTCGAGCAGGGGCCGGACGGCGCCATCCACCTTTTGACGGACCAGCCGAACGGCAGTGTCTGGCGGCTGCGGCCGGTTCGGTGACCTCCTGCCGGATCAGCTCAGATGTCGTCCCT
>DASYUS010000456.1:0-5651 GCA_036000945.1 Allostellaceae bacterium | reverse complement strand
CGACGCCGCGTTTGCCTTTCTGCAAGCGCGCGGCATCCTCACCCGAAAGATGGGCGCCGATCAGCTGCCGGAGCATCTGCGGATCACGATCGGCACCGGCGAGGAGATGGAGACCGTCGCAGCTGCGCTTGCCGAGTTTATGGCGGCTGCATGAGCGGGCAGGGGTTTGAGCGGGTTGCGCTGATCGGGATCGGGCTGATCGGTTCCTCGCTCGCCCGGGTGCTGCGGCGCGATGCTCCGCAGACCCGGATCGTCGCCTGCGCCCGCCGCGCCGAAACGCTGGCGGCGGCCCGGCGGCTCGAAATTGCCGACGAGACAACCGACGACCCGGCCGCCGCGGTCGCCGGCGCCGACCTCGTGGTGATCGCGACGCCGCTGTCGGCCTACGCCGAGATCGGTCGCCGCATCGCCCCGGCCTTGGGCGACGGTGCGATCGTCACCGATGTCGGCTCGGTCAAGGGGGCGGCGATCGCCGCGCTACAGCCGGCATTGCCGCAGCGGGTGCATTTCGTGCCGGGCCATCCGGTCGCCGGGACCGAGCACTCCGGCCCTGAATCGGGTTTTGCCGAGCTGTTCCAGGATCGCTGGTGCATCCTGACGCCGCTGCCCGGGACCGCGCCCGAAGCGGTGGCCAGGGTCACCCTACTGTGGGAAGGCGCCGGGATGCGGGTGGCGACGATGGCAGCCGATCACCACGACAAGGTGCTGGCGGTGACCTCGCACCTGCCGCACCTGATCGCCTACACGATCGTCGGCACCGCGACCGAACTCGGCGAGGATCTGCAATCCGAGGTCGTCGCTTATTCGGCCGGCGGGTTTCGCGACTTCACCCGCATCGCCGCCTCCGACCCGGTGATGTGGCGCGACATCTTCCTGACCAACCGCGAGGCGGTGCTCGAGCTGCTGCAGCGCTTCAGCGAGGACCTGACCGCGCTGCAGCGCGCGATTCGCCGCGGTGACGGCGAGACGCTGCACAAATGGTTCGCCCACACCCGCGCGATCCGCCGCTCGATCATCGAAGCCAAGCAGGCGTGAGGCGGCTCCTTATCATCAGCATTCGTCAAGGAGGGCGGCGATGCATGCAGTGATCTTTGAAGTCGAGCCGGAGCCCGGGCGGCGCCAGGACTATCTCGACATTGCCGGCCGGCTGCGCCCCGAATTGGAAAAGATCGACGGCTTCGTCTCGATCGAGCGCTTCGAGAGTCTGACCAATCCGGGGAAGATCCTGTCGCTGTCGTTCTGGCGCGACGAGGCGGCGATCGTCCGCTGGCGCAGCCACGAACGCCACCGCGCGGCGCAGCGCGCCGGCCGTTCCGGGATCTTCCGCGATTACCGCCTGAGGGTTGCCGCGGTGGTGCGCGACTACGGCATGAACGAGCGTGGCGAGGCACCGCAGCCGCCGCCGTAGCGATCACGGCCAGGCAATCCGCGGCGCCTTCCCGAGCTTGACCGGTCCTAGATACATCTGACCGTCCTGCAGCCTGAACGAGGTCGCGATCTGCGGCCGCCCGTCGGGCCCAGTCCTGGCCAGCATCGCCAGCGCCACCTGCGCCAGCCGGGCTTCGTTGGGGCGCAGATGCCCGGCGGCGACGAGCGCCCTTGTCAACTCGTCATAGCCCTCGATCGCGCTGGAAAAGCTGCCGATCGGCTGCAGCTCGCGGTCGAGCGCCAGCGTGCCCGAGCCGGTCATCGCGAGCGTGCCCCAGCGCAGCGCGAATTGGTCGAGCTCGAGGGTGCCGCCGGCGTCGCGCCACGCCGAAGCCGCCGCGCGCGGCGGCGCGGCCGGGATCGGCCCGAGCAGCGTCACGCCAAAGGCGATCTCGTCGAGCGGGTTGCGCAGCGGCGCCGGCACGGCCGGCAGCGTCAGCTCGCGGACACCCAGCGCGACGCCGATCGTCGGCTCGCCATGCGCCTGCGGCGGGTGCTGCGGCAGGTTCAGCCAGAGATCGGCTTCGCGTGCGGCAAGCCGCACGCCGGCATCGAGGCTCGGCGCGCCAAGCCCAAGCCACACCGCGGCGCCGCCATCGACGCCGACCGCAACGCTGCCCGCCACGGTCTCGATTTTCAGCGTCGCTTGCGGCCGATCGGCGGGACCGGCCGTCGCGCTCAGCCCGGCCGGCGCTGTGAGATGCCACACCCGGAAATTCCACGGCCGCGCGCTGCCCAACAACAACGGCGTCCGCACCTCGCCGACAGGGGCGGCAGCGAGGTCGCGCAGCCGCGCGTCGTTCAGCTCGACTCGAAAGGACAGCGGAAACCCGCCGACCCCGATCGCGCGCCACTCCAGATCGAGGTTCTGCGCGCGCAGCGATTGCGCCCACTGGCCGAACCCGTCTGCGATGCGGCCGGCGACGATGAACCAATAGGCGCCATAGACGCCGAGCAGCAACAGGAAGGCCGCCAGGCCGAGATACGTCGAACGGCGCATGCCGGCGTTATAGCGAGGCGCCCCTCGGCGTGCCAGCGCGCCTCCTCAGGCCGCCGCGGCGACGGCTCGCACAGGGTATCGCATCGCCTGCCTCCGGGTGTGGACGATGAGCGTGAGCTTGCCGCCCGCATGGGCGAACAGCCCCGCCGGGAGCAGAAGCTCGCCGTCGGTCCAGCAATATCCGCTCTCGGCCGCGTGACAGCCGCCCTCGCGGAAGAGCGGCGCGTCATGCTCCAGGCAGGTCATCATCCCGGGCCCATGCAGGATGATCTGGCGGATCGCAACGCCAAGCCGCCGGTGGTCGTGCCGGCTGGTGCCGGTGAGCGACGGGACGAAGCTGCGCGAGCGCAGCAGCAGCGGCCCGGCCGGGGGACGCGCCAGCACAAAGGTATGGGTGCAATCGCCGCGCGACGCCGGGTCGAGCCGCTCGCCGTCGACGACGAGATGGAGGTCGGGGTCGTCGGTCGTCTCGCACTCGAGCTGTCCGCCGGCGCGCGCGTGGAGGCCGGCCCAGATCCGGCCGACTATCTCGCCGCCATTGAGCACCGGAGCAAAACTCGCGCGCGCGGTGCCCGCCATCGCGCCAGGCCGGGTGTTGTGAAACAGGGCGCGGTTGCCGGCGTCGTAATAGGTTTCGGCCGGCGCCCCCTCGGCGAACACCACCTCGTGCTCGTCGAGCTCGAGATGGTAGTATTCGACGACGCGTGCGGTGTCGTCCCACAGGATCGAGCGGTGATTGACCAGGTGCTCGACCGGGATCAAGACGCCGTCGAAATAGAGCGCGTGACCGTGGGTCAGGTAGAGATCGCGCCGCGGGATATCGTCGGCAAGCGCCCCGCGCCGGACGATGATCGGCCGCGCCAGCGGGTTCTTTTCGGTGACCAGGTCGCGCCCGAAGCCGATCCAGCGGATCGGCTTAGAGGCGCCCGACAGCGTCTGCACCCGGTCGCCGACCGCCAGCGCCTCGACCGGCAGCTCGCCCCGCTCGGTCAGGATCAGCGTGCCGCGGCAGAAGCAGACGATCGACAAATCGGTGCCGCCGCCGTCGGGGCCGGTGGTGAAACTGAGCCCGTCGATCGAGTCGAACTGCAACGTCAAACTGCCGAGCGAGCCGGTCACGGTGAGCCGATCGGTCACCGTGTCGCTGCTGGTGATTGTGCCGTTGCTGCCGATCCCGGTAAGGTCGATGACCTCGCTGGTCTGGTCGAAGCCGGCGATGGTGACCCCCAGCGTGCCGCTCGCGTTGCCGACAACCAGCGTTTCGTTGCCGCCCGGACCAAACAGAACTTCCGAGAAATTGGTCAGCCCGAGGCCGTTGTAATTGACCGTCACGGCGCCCGCGGCATCCGACAGTTCAAGCGTGTTGGTCGCCCCGGCGGTCGCGCTGCCTTGGACGCTGCCGCCGAGCTGGTAGCCGCGTTCCAGCACGAGCCGATTGTCGCCGCTGCCGCCAAAGCTGATCGCAATCCCGCCGGCCCCGCTGATCGTCCCCGAATTGACGACCGTGCCGCCGGCCTGGAGGATGATCCCGACGCCGGCGGTCCCGGTGCCGGCGATCGTCGCCGCGGTTCCGGAGTTGATCACAGCACCGGCGCTGCCGGCTATGGCCACGCCGTTTCTCCCGGCGATCGTGCCGAAATTGGTGATGATGGCGGTTCCGGCGGAGACCGCGACACCGGCGGTGCCGAAATTTCCGCTGACGATCGAGCCGGTGAGCTGGTTGACGACGCTGCCGCCGTTCAGCAATACGACCGCCCTGCCGCTGGCGATGTTGCCGTAATTGTTCAGCGTCCCGCCGGCATTGCCGAGGTAGACACCGATGCTGTAGGTGCTCGCCGTAATCACTGCGTTAGCCGACAAGGTCGAGCCGTTGGTGATCGTGCCGCCGGCGTCGAGAAACACACCGCCGGAGCTATTGATCGATCCAATCGATCCGAGATTCGTCACCGTCCCGTCGGCGCCGAAGATGCCGACGGCCGTGCCCTGGGCGGTGGCAGTAATGAGCCCCGTCGCCTCGTTGGTGATGATGCCGCCCATTTGCAGGCTGACCCCGGTGAACAACCCACCGATGCTACCGGAATTGCTGACCGTGCCGGCTGCGGTGAAGACGTAGATTCCGCCGAGGTTGGTGAGGCTGTTGATCACCGCGCCGAAGCCGTTGATGATCATGCCGCCGTTGGCCAGCTCGATGCCGGTGGCGGTGCCGGCAATCGTGCCGTAATTCACTACCGTTCCGGCGGTACCGGCTATCCTGACGTCCTTGATGTAAGCGAAGGCGTTTGACGACCCAGAGCCGTTGGTGACGCTGCCCCCGGCACCGAGATCCACCGCGGCCCTGCTGGTAACCTGGTTATGGATGGTGCCAAAATTGGTGACCGAGCCGGTCGCGCCGCCGATGTAGATGCCGACGTTGGCGCCCTCTATGAGCCCGGTTGCCGCATTGTCGACGCTGCCGCCGGCTTGGAAGACGATCCCCGCAGCCGCGGTGCCCGTGCCGGTGCTGTTGATCGTCCCGGAATTGCTGAGCGTGCCGGCGGCGCCGGTGATGTAGACGCCGATCGGGGCGTCGATCAAGCCCGAATTGTCGACCGAGCCGCCGAGCCTCAGATCGATGCCATCGCCGGCGGTCCCTGAGACCACGACGCTGCCCTGGTTGACGACGGTCCAGGCGTCGGTGTTGGGGCCGAAGATCGCATCCCCGGTGCCGCCGAGCAGCACCGCGCCGGTCGACGTAATCGTCAGCGGCGAGTCGTAGGTCCCCCCCGAGGTCACCGTGCCCAGCACGATGCCGACGGTTATCGAACTGCTGATCGTCGACATCGAAGCCTCCGGCCTTGGGCTCTGGGGCGCAGCGAGTGAGGATGGGAGCCAGCTTCCGGGGGTTCCGGCGCCTGGCGCCGCCCTCCTAATTATATTGCGGTTCCCGGCATCGACCTTAATCGAGGTCGAGCTGTCCTGTCACCGGGCGAAATCAACCCGCGATCTTCATAATGCCGTCGGTCGCAGACCTCGGCATGGCGGTCTCCGGCGTTGTTCGCATTTGCGAAATGCGGTAAGTTGACAGCGCCGTAACCATCTATTCATCGCGGCGGCGCGCGGGCCGATTTCCTCGTGCGCGGCCGCGATTTTCGTGCCAGCCCAACACAGAACCCGGACCTTGGCCGCACCCTCCTCGCCTGCCTCCCCGCCGCCCGCTGGACCCGACATCTCGTCGATCTCGATC
>DASYUS010000455.1:0-6668 GCA_036000945.1 Allostellaceae bacterium | reverse complement strand
CAGGTTGAGTCGAATTTGCTGAAGGATGAGGCCGGGCGGGTTATGACAACACAGAATGTGGGCTTTGCATCGTTCTTCAACGCCGACGGCCTCAATGTGCAGCTTGCGCCAAGCTCGGCGCAATGGTCCGACAGCGAACTGCCGCACCCGATGGAGCACCGCTCGGGTGCGCGCACGACGGTCAACTGGCAGGCCGACTGACGCATGGCACAGCGCGTCGCGATCGCCGGGTTCGGCGCGATCGGCCGGGTTGTCGCGGAGCATCTCGATCGCGGCATCGACGGGCTTCGGCTCGCCGCGGTTTCGGCCCGCGACGCTGCGCGCGCCGAGCGGGCAATGGTCGGATTTGCTGATCCAGTGCCGGTGTTGCCGGTGGCATGCCTCGCCGAGATCGCCGACATCGTCGTCGAATGCGCCCCGGCCGCCGTGCTGCGCGACATCGCCACGCCGGCATTGACGGCGGGCCGCACGCTGATCGTGCTGTCGTGCGGGGCGCTCCTCGACAATTTCGACCTGGTCGACCTGGCGCGCCAGGAGCGCGGCCATATCCTGGTGCCGACCGGCGCGCTGTTGGGCCTGGACGCCGTGCAGGCGGCAGCGCAGGGGGCAATCTCGCGCGTTCACATGACGACCCGCAAGCCGCCGGCGGGGCTCGATGGTGCGCCCCACCTGGTCGAGCGCGGCATTTCGGTGCTCGGCATCGCCGAGGCGCAGCGCGTCTTCACCGGGACCGCGCGGGAAGCGGCGAAGGGTTTCCCCGCCAACGTCAACGTCGCCGCCGCGCTCGCCCTCGCCGGCATCGGCCCCGATCGGACGACGATCGAGATCTGGGCCGACCCCGGCATCGACCGCAACATCCACCGGATCGAGGTCGAGGCCGATTCGGTGCGCCTCGCGATGCAGATCGAAAACGTGCCGTCGCTCGAAAACCCGAAAACCGGCCGCCTCACCCCGCTCTCGGTGATCGCCCTCCTGCGCAAGCTGACCAGCCCGCTGGCGATCGGCACGTGATCCTGGAGAGGTGCGCCGCGCAGGTGCCGGCGTTGTCAAAACCCGCGGCGCGGGGCGAGGCGGCGCCAGGAGGCGGCGTCGTCGACGTCCTCGAGGCGCGCGGCAAAGCCGAGCGAGACCCGGCTCGGCAGGTTGCCGAGCACATCGGCGAGGGCGTCGGGCCCCGACCAGCGGACCGGGCCGAACAGCGGTGGCAGGCGTGGCGAGCGGCGGGCGCCGACCAGCCAGAACCCGCCGTCTGCCGCCGGGCCGAAGACGAGGTCGTGCCGCCCGAGAAGGCGGAACGCCTCGGCAATGTGGCGGGCGGCGAGAGCCGGGATGTCGCTGCCGACCAGCACCGCCGGGCCGGGCGGGCAGCCCGCCAATGCCCGGCGCATCCGCACCCCGAGATCGCCCCTGCCCTGGGCGATGACCGGCACGCCCGGCGGCCAGAGCCGGACGCGGCGGCGGGCGCGATCCGGCGTCACCGCGAGGCTCAGCTGCCAGCGCCGGTCGCGGCCGAGCCGGCGCAGCAGCAATCCGAGCATCGCCCGCTCGAAGCGCAGCGCCGCGGCGTCGCCGATGTCGCGCGCCAGGCGGCGCTTGCCGGCGCCCCATTGCGGCGCGCGCACGAACAGCACGAGGTGGCCCCGGGTCATTCGACCGGTCATTCGTCCGCTCAGCCGTAGAGCCGCGCGATATGCCGCGCCGGGACGCCGAGGAAGTAGAGCGACAGGCAGAGGAGGTTGCGCAGCGGGCGGCGAATGTAGCCGCCCTCTTGGTAGCGCCGGGCCGAGGCGTAGAGCGGCGCGGCAAGCGGTGTCAGCCGAGCCCGGCCGAGCCGGCGCACGAATTCGACATCCTCCATCAGCGGCAGCGCGGCAAACCCGCCGACCCGGTCGTAAAGCGCGCGGGCGACCAGCAGCCCCTGGTCGCCATAGGGCAGCGCCAAGCACCGGCAGCGCCAGGCAACGATCCGTTCGAGCCGCCGCGCCGCCCGGCCCGGAGCGTCGAGCGCAAAGGCGAAATAGCCGGCGCGCTCCGCCGCACCGGGCGCCACGACAAACGTTGCAACGGCGTTTTCCCATCCCGCTGCCGGCCGGCAATCGACGTGCAGGAAGAGGAGCCAGTCGCCGGACGCCGCGGCGCCGCCGGCGGCGAGCTGCATCCCCCGCCCCCGCGCCGCGCTAACGACCCGCGCCCCGGCAGCCCGCGCAATCGCCACGGTGGCGTCCGCCGAGCCGCCGTCGGCGACGATGATTTCCCCGATCAGCGGCGCACTGCTCAGCGCCGCCAGCGTCGCCGGCAACTCGCCCGCCGCGTCGAGTGTCGGGATGACGACGGACAGGGAAATATGTTCTTGTAATGTTCCCATCGAGACGGCATGATGTCCGGCATGGATATGCCGGGGAGCGTCATGCCGCGCAAGGGACGCGGCGCCCAGAGCAATGAGGCCGGCCGCTTCGAGAGCGAGCGGCGGGTCGCATTCGACGATGGCTGGGACACCGGCGAGGTCGAGGAGCCGCGGGTCGCCACGACGCTGACCGTCGACGCGACGCGGACGATCATTGCGCGCAACGACTCGCCCGATATCGGCTTCGACCGCTCGATCAATCCCTATCGCGGCTGCGAGCACGGCTGCATCTATTGTTACGCCCGGCCGAGCCACGCCTATCTCGGGCTGTCGCCCGGCCTCGATTTCGAGACCCGCATCTTCTACAAGCCGCAGGCGGCGGCGCTGCTCAAGGCCGAATTGCGCAGGAAGGGCTACCATTGCCGGCCGCTTGCGCTCGGCAGCAACACCGACCCCTATCAACCGGCCGAAAAGCGCCTCGGCATCACCCGTGCGATCCTCGAAGTGCTGCGCGATTTCCGCCACCCGGTGACGATCGTCACCAAGGGGGCGCTGATCCAGCGCGACCTCGACATCCTCGGCGCGATGGCGCGCGAAAACCTGGCGGTCGTCACGGTCTCGGTGACGACGCTCGACCGCGACCTCGCGCGCCGCATGGAGCCGCGCGCCGCCACCCCCGAGCGGCGGATCGAGACGATAGCCGCGCTGGCGGCGGCCGGCGTGCCGACCGGAGTGCTGGCGGCGCCGATGATCCCGGCGCTCAACGACCGCGAGATGGAGGCGATCCTAGAACGGGCGCGCGGCGCCGGCGCGAGCGTCGCCGGCTACACGCTCTTGCGCTTGCCGCTCGAGCTGAAGGCGCTCTTCAAGGAATGGCTCGAGGAGCACGAGCCGCAAAAGGCGGCGCACGTCCTCTCGCTGGTCGCGCAATGCCATGGCGGCCGGCTTTATGATTCGGCGTGGTCGACCCGAATGACCGGCGGCGGCCCCTACGCCGAGATGCTCGCCGCCCGCTTCGACCGCGCCTGCCGCCGGCTCGGTTTCGCCGCGCGCGCGAGCCAAGCGCTCGACACCGGCCGGTTCCGCCCGCCGCCGCAGCCGGGCGATCAGCTCGCGCTGTTCTAAAACGCGATCGGCGTAGTATCCGGGCGGATCGACGGTGCACGGTCGAGGAGGAGGGCGAATGGCGAGCGACGCTGATGGCGGCAGAACGCTCGAAGAGCGCATCCGGCTGATCGAAGACCGCCACGCGATCTACGATCTGATCGCCAGCCATCCGCCGAGCGCCGATACCGGCGCCGGCGACTACACAAGATCGGTATACACCGAGGACGGTGTCTTCGACCGCGGCGACGAATTCGCCAAGCCGACCGGACCGGACGCGATCGCCGCAACCTCGACGAACCCCGAGCACCACCGTGCGATCGAACAGGGGATCGCGCATTTCGCCGGGCTGCCCTATGTCCGGGTCTCGGGCGACGCCGCCTTTGCCATTTCCTACATCCAGATCCTCGTGCCCGACCGCGTCGGCCCTGTTTTCGAAGTTCCAAACCACGGCGCGACGCGCGGTTTCCACGTCCACCGCGTCGCCGCCAACCGCTGGGATTTCGTCCGCACCGCTGCAGGCTGGCGCATCAAGCGCCGCCGCCTGCGCTCGCTCGACGGCTCCTCCGATGCCCGCGACATCCTACGCGGCACCTTCGCCCCGAGCGCTTAAGTCGGCGCCTTAACGTCCGTTTCCCGACGGCGGCAGGGAGCGGCGGATGGCGTCGCGGATTTCGGGTGGCTGGTGTTCGAGGGCGTCGCTGAGGCGGTGCAGCTGGCGCCTCAGGCTGTAGATCTGGTCGAGCAGGCCGAGCACCAGCGCCAACGCCTCGTCGTCGACGGCGAACTCGCGCCTGATGTCGAGGATCAGCTCGACGCGGGCGATGTCGACCTCGTGGAACTGCCAGCGGCCCTCGGCCTCGTCGGGCCGCACCCAGCGGTTCTCGACCCAGCGCGCGAGTTCGGCGCGGTCGAGCCCGGCACAGCGCCGGATCAGCTCGTCGCGACCAATCACGGTTTGGTCCCTTTGCTAGCCGCCTCGTCGCCGATGCCGACGCCCATGCCGCGGCGCGGATCGGCGGGATGCTTCTCGGCCCAGCCCTCGAGGAAATCGGCGAGCTCCGCATCGCCACTCGCGCCGATCGTCACCTTCAGCGTCACATATTGGTCGCCGGTCGTCTCGCGCCCTTGCCGCCTGCGGTGAATACCCTTGCCGCGCAGGCGCAGCCTTGTTCCGCTGTCGGAGCCCTTGGGGATCGTCATCGTCACCGGCCCGGTCACCGTCGGAACCGCGACCCGGGCGCCGAGCACCGCCTCGGCGAGGCCGACCGGCAGATCGAGATGGATGTCGTCGCCGTCCCGCCGGAAGAACGGGTGCGGCGCGATATGCACTTCGATCAGCGCATCTCCCGGTGGCGCCCCCTGGGGACCGCCGCCAAAGCCCGGCCCACCCTTGCCCTTGAGGCGCAGCACCTGGCCCTCTTCGATGCCGGGCGGGATCGTCACATCGAGCCATTCCTCGGGCGACAGCGCGAGCCGCTGCTTGCCGCCGGTGGCGGCCAAGGCGAAATCGACGGTCAGCGTGAAATGGCGGTCGGGTCCTGGCATCGAAAACCGCTCGCCGGCCCGCCCGGCGCGGCGCGCGCCCCCGGGGCCGCCGCCGCGCCCGAACATCGCAAACAGGTCATCGAGGTCGTCGATGTCGATCTCGCCCTGCGGCCGGTACTTCCAGCCCTGCGCCCCCTCGGCGTGCGGGCGGTAGGAATAGCGCGGCCGCTCGGCGCCGCTCTCGTCGATCTCGCCGCGGTCGTAGCGCGCCCGCTTCTCGGGGTCGGAGAGGATTTCGTTGGCCGCCGTCACCGCCTTGAAGCGCGCCTCGGCCGCCGGCTTACCCGGGTTGAGGTCGGGATGAAACTCCTTGGCGAGCTTGCGGTAGGCCTTGCGGATCTCGTCGGCGCTGGCGTCGCGCTTGATGCCGAGCACCTCGTAAAGGCTTTGCGCCGCCATCAGCGGCGTGGCTGCTGGCGCGCGGCGGCGGGGGCCGCCGGGTCCACCCGCACCGCCAGATTGCGCTCGGCGCCGCCGCGCGCCACGGTCAATCCGACCTCGTCGCCGATCCGGGCGAGGCCGATGACGTTGCGCAACTGCGTCCCGCTGCGCACCGCGACGCCGTTGACCGCGATCACCAGGTCTCCGCTGTGCAGACCGGCGCGCTCGGCCGGCGAGCCGGGGTCGACGCGGGCGATCACCGCGCCCGAGGTGCGCGCCGTGTTCATCGCCTGCGCGAGGTCCGGCGTCAGGTCCTGGATCGCCACGCCGATGCGACCGCGCTTCACTTCGCCATAGCGGATCAGCTGGTCCATGACGCGGCGCGCCATGTTGATCGGCACGGCGAAGCCGATGCCGATATTGGCACCGCCCGGCGCCAGGATCGCCGTGCTGATGCCGACGCACTGGCCCTGCAGGTTGACCAGCGGGCCGCCCGAATTGCCGGGGTTGATCGAGGCGTCGGTCTGGATGAAATCCTCATACCCCTCGCCGAGGCCGCTGCGGCCGAGCGCGCTGACAATGCCCGAGGTTACCGTCTGGCCAAGACCAAAAGGATTGCCGATGGCGACAATGAAATCGCCGACCCGCAGGCGGTCCGAATCGCCTATCGGCACAGCCGTCAGGTTGCTGGCCTGGATCCGCAGCACCGCAAGATCGGTCCCGGCGTCGCGCCCGACCAGGCGGGCCGGAAAGCGCCGGTTGTCGTTGGTGGTGACCTCGATGCGGGTCGCGTTGTCGACGACGTGGCCGTTGGTCAGCACATAACCCTGCGCCGCGTCGACGATGACGCCCGACCCGATCGCCTGGGTCTCGCGCTCCTGCGGCTGCTGGTTTTGCGGCAGGTTGAAAAACCGGCGGAAGAACGGGTCCTGCAGCAGCGGGTTCTGTTCCTTGACCCGGCCGCGCACGGCGATGTTGACGACCCCGGGGATGACGCGGGCGAGCATCGGCGCCAAGGTCGGCATCGCACCGCCGCCGACCTCCGGGATCGGCGCGGCGGCCAGGACCGGCGGCGACGACGGCGCCAGTGCGGCGACGGCGCCCAGGGCGACGAGCGCTGACAGGATCCGGTTCATCGCGGTGAAGACCTTCGGATGATGCGGTACACCGTTGGCAAAACAGCGCCTGATATGAACGGTTTCGCCGCCGTCATATTTAAACCTCCGGGCGATCGCTTCAAGGAGCGGCGACCCTCTGGCAGCAGCTCACGCGCTCGGCTGCTAAGCGACTG
>DASYUS010000454.1:0-6058 GCA_036000945.1 Allostellaceae bacterium | reverse complement strand
CCGCTACGTGCCGCCGATCGCCGCCGGCGCCAGGGTCATCCTTGAAGTCCAGGCGTCGCTGGTGCGGCTGCTGTCGCGGCTGCCCGGCAGCATCGAGGTTATCGCCCGGGGTGACCGACTGCCGCCCTTTGACCTGCGATGCCCGCTGTTGAGTCTGCCACGTGCCGTCCGGACGAGGCTTGATACCATTCCTGCCGCGACACCCTACCTGGCCGCCGATCAAGCGCTCGTCGCGGATTGGCGCCAGCGGCTTGCCGGTCTCGATGGCCTGCGGGTTGGCCTCGTCTGGGCCGGTTCGCAGCGGCAGAACCAGCTGGAATTGGCCGCCATCGACCGTCGCCGCTCGATCACCCTGGCTGCGATGGCGCCGCTCGGCGGCGTGCCGGGGATCTGCCTCATCTCGCTGCAGAAAGGCGAGCCGGCAGCCCAGAGCGCCAACCCGCCGCCGGGCATGGTACTGCATGATTTTACCGCCGATCTGCACGACTTCGCGGATACGGCAGCCCTCGTCGCCAACCTTGACCTCGTCATCAGCGTCGATACGGCAGTCGCCCATTTGGCCGGCGCATTGGCCAAGCCGGTCTGGCTCCTTAACCGCTTCGATAGCGACTGGCGCTGGTTGCTCGACCGCGACGACAGCCCCTGGTATCCGCAATTACGCCAGTTTCGCCAGGTCCGTCTGGGCGACTGGGACAGCGTGATGGCAGAGGCGCGAGAAGCGCTGCTGCAGCTGGCTGCCGGCGATCGTGGCCAATTGCGGCCGCGCTACACCCCGATGCAGAATTAAGATCCCTGGCCGGCGGCGATCGTGCCGCTGGCGCATGCGCGAAACGCGCTGGCCAATCGCCGGGCGGGCTCCTAGCTTAAAGGCCATGTTCAGCGGGATCATCACGGATGTCGGTCGGGTGCTGCGACTGCGGCGCGCTTCCGCGGCGGAAGGCGGCCTCGCGCTGACGATCGCGACCGCCTACGACACCGCCGGCATCGCGCTCGGCGCCTCGATCGCCTGCTCGGGGCCGTGCCTGACCGTCGTCGCGGTCGAACCCGGGGCGTTTTCGGTCGAGGCTTCGGGCGAGACGGTCGCGTGCTCGACGCTGAGCGACTGGGTCGAGGGCACCCAAGTCAACCTCGAACGCGCGCTGCGGCTCGGCGACGAGCTCGGCGGCCATCTCGTGTCGGGCCATGTCGACGGCGTCGCCCAACTTGTCTCCCGGCGGCCGGAGGGCGAGTCGGTCCGCTTCGTCATCGAGGCGCAGGCCGCGTTGATGCCGTATATCGCCGCGAAAGGCTCGGTCGCGCTCGACGGCGTCAGCCTCACCGTCAACGAGGTCGCCGACAACCGTTTCGGGGTCAACCTCATCCCCTATACGCTGGCGCATACCAGCCTGGGCGACGCCCGGCCTGGGCAGCGCATGAACCTCGAAATCGACCCGATCGCGCGCTACGTCGCCCGCCTGCTGTCGCAAGAGGCCCGACATTGACCCACCCGCCGCACGTGCTGCTCGTCGAGGCGCCCTATTACGCCCATCTCGCCGCGCTGTTGCGGGAAGGCGCCGAGCGCGCCATCGCCACGGCGGGCGCGACCTGCGAAATCGTGTCGGTGCCCGGCGCCTTCGAGATCCCACCGGCGATCGCGCTCGTCGCCAAGGCGGCGCCCGGCAAGTTCGACGGGTTTGTCGCGCTCGGCTGCGTGATCCGCGGCCAGACCACCCATTACGACCACATCTGCGCCGAGACCGCGCGCTCACTGCAGGATCTGGCGGTGCGCGACGGGCTGGCGATCGGCTACGGCATCCTCACCTGCGAAAACGAGGCGCAGGCGCTGGTGCGCGCCACCCCGGCGGAGCGGAGCAACGCCGGACGCGACAAGGGCGGCGAGGCGACCCGCGCCTGCCTCGCGCTGATCGAACTGAAACGCCGGTTTCTCGAGGACCGGCGGTGAATGCGACGAGCGCCGCGGAGGGTGCGCCGCGCCCCGGTGGCGCCCGGCGCCGCAGCATCGCCCGGCTCGGCGCGGTGCAGGCGCTCTATCAGCTTGAGCTGAACCCCGGCCGCGGCACCGAGGCCGCGATCCGCGAATTCGTCCGCGACCGACTCGGCCGCGAGATCGATGGCGATCTCTATGGCGAGGCGGACGCAGAGTTGTTCGCCGACATCGTCCGCGGCGTCGCCGAGAATCGCGAGCGGCTCGACGAGACCCTCTCGGCAGCGCTCAGCGAGGAATGGCCATTGTCGCGCCTCGAAACGCTGCTGCGCCTCATTCTCGAAGCCGGCGCCTGGGAGCTGGTGCACCGGCCCGACATTCCGCCGCGGGTGACGATGAGCGAATATGTCGCGATCGCTTACGCCTTCTTCACCGGCAAGGAACCAGGTCTGGCGAACGGCGTCCTCGACCACCTCGCCCGCACCCTGCGCGGCGCCGAGCTTTAAACTGCCGTTGGTGGGCCAGTGCCCGATCGAGATTGCTTCGCTTCGCTCGCAATGACTGCGAGAGTGGGACTGTCATTGCGAGGAGCGGAGCGACGAAGCAATCTCGGGAGGAGCAATTATTCCCGATGAGACACCGGTGACCAGCGGGGTGCTCGGCGAGTTCGGGCGGATCCGGCAGTTTTTTGCGCCGCTTGCCGGGCCGGGCGGGCTTGGCCTCATGGACGATGCGGCTCTGGTCGATTGCGCCCCGGGTCGCCGGCTCGTCGTCACGGTCGATGCGATTGTCGAGGGCGTGCATTATCTGCCGGAGGACCCGCCCGACCTGGTCGCCAAGAAGCTGCTCCGTGTCAACCTGTCCGATCTCGCGGCCAAGGGGGCGCGGCCGCTGCATTATCTGCTGGCGATGGCGCTGCCCACCTCGCGCGGCGACGACTGGGTGGCGCGCTTTGCCGAGGGCCTCGGCGACGACCAGCGCCGCTTCGGCGTCGATCTGCTGGGCGGCGATTCGGTCGCGACACATGGCCCGGCGGTGCTGTCGCTGACCGCAATCGGCGAGGTCGGGGCGGGCGCCGAGATCCGCCGGGCCGGTGCGCGCCCGGGCGACCGGGTCTGGGTCAGCGGCACGATCGGCGACGCCTATCTCGGCCTCAAGGTGCTGCGCGGCGGCTACCCGGCGCTCGCACCGGCCGATCGCGCGGCATTGACGGCACGCTTCCAGCTGCCTGAGCCGCGTAGCTTGCTCGGCCCGCGCCTTGCCGGCGTCGCGCACGCGATGTGCGACGTGTCCGACGGGCTTGTTGCCGATCTCGGCCATATCTGCGAGGCCTCCGGCTGCGCGGCGACGGTGGCGATGGTCGCCATGCCGCTATCGCCGGCCGCAAGAGCGGTGCTTGCCGAGGGCAGCGTGCAGCTTGAGGCCCTCGCCTCCGGCGGCGACGATTATGAGCTGCTCTTCGCCGCGCCGCCCGCAGCGGGTGCAAAAATCGCACGTCTCGCGGCGGAGCTGGCGCTGCCGATCACCGCGATCGGCACGATCGAGGCGGGAGCCGGCGTGCGGCTCGTCGATGCGGCCGGCAACGCGGTCCCGCTCGCGCGGGCCGGCTGGCGGCATTTCTGACCGTCGCCAATGCCGCTAAACCCTGCCCGCCGCACTGTCCTGATGCTCGCCGGCTGCCAGGCGCTGGCGATGACCGGCGGCAGCATCGTTGGCCTCACCGGCGCTATCGTCGGCGACATGCTGACGCCCGACAAGGCGCTCTCGACGTTGCCGATCGCGGTGCAGCAGGCCGGCGTGATGGCGGCGACGATCCCCGCCGCGCTCTTGATGGCGCGGATCGGCCGGCGGCCGGGCTTCTGGATCGGCATCGCCGTTGGGATTGTCGGCGCCGTGGTCGCGACGGTGGCGATCTATCGCGGCAGCTTCGCCGAGTTCTGCCTCGGCACGTTTCTGCTCGGGGCCAACCGCGGCACAACACAGCAATACCGTTTTGCCGCGGCGGAAATCGCCGACGAGGCGTTTCGCTCAAAGGCGATCTCGCTGGTGCTGGCGGGCGGCGTCGTCTCCGCCGTGTTCGGGGCGGAGGTCGCGATCTGGTCGCGCGACCTGTTCGCGCCGGTGCTGTTCGCCGGCTGCTATGCGATCATCGTCGCGCTGTTCCTGGCGTCGGCGATCCTCCTGTATTTTGTCGATCTGCCGAGGCCGGCGGCGCCGGTGCTGGCCCGCGCCGGCCGACCTCTGCGCGAGATCGCTGTCGAGCCCGCCTTCATCACCGCTGCGCTGACGGCGATGGTCGCCTATGGCGTCATGTCGCTGGTGATGACGGCGACGCCGATCGCGATGCTTGGCTGCGGCCACGAATTCGCCGCTGCGGCCTTTGTCATCCAGTGGCATTCGCTCGGCATGTTCGCGCCGAGCTTTTTCACCGGGCATCTGATCACCCGTTTCGGCCTGATCCGCATCATGCTGACCGGCGCGGTGCTGTTGCTGTTGTGCAGCGTCATCAACCTCACCGGGCTGGCGACGCTCAATTTCTGGGCCGCCAACGTCGCGCTGGGGATCGGCTGGAACTTCCTCTTCGTCGGCGCCACGACATTGCTGACCCGCACCTATGCCGGCGAGGAGAAGGGCAAGGTGCAGGCGTTCAACGATTTCCTCGTCTTCGGCACGGTGACGCTGTCGTCCTTCGCGTCGGGCGCACTATTGTCCGGCGTCGGCTGGGAGATGGTACAAATCGCAGTCATACCGTTCGTCGTCGTCGCGGCGGGTGCGGTGCTGTGGTGGCACCTGCGCGCGCCGGCGGTTGAACCGCGTTTCGCCGGCAACTGACGCGCTCGCACTGTTGACGGATTCCGTCGGGTTGCTTAGCCTCCGCGGCATGCATGCAATGTTCTCGCACCGCGAACGACGCCGACGCCGCCCTACGGGCGGGGCTCCAGCGTCGTGCGCGGAGCGGACTGCCGGTCACCGCCGGGGCTCGATCGAGCCGGACTGACCTGCGTCCACGACAGCAAAGACGAGGACCCCGCCGGTTTTGCTCCGAGCGGGGTTTTTGTTGGAGGATAAGCAGATGGCGAGCAACAAGCCGGTGGTGTTCATCGACGGCGAGGCCGGCACGACGGGGCTCGGCATCCGCGCCCGGCTCGACGCGCTGCCCGAGGTCGCGCTGAAAAGCCTGCCGCCGGCGCTGCGCAAGGATACGGCGGCGCGCCGCGACATCATGGCGGAAGCCGATCTGGTCGTCCTCTGCCTGCCGGACGACGCGGCGCGCGAGGCGGCGGCGCTCGCCGACGGGCTCGGGGCCGATGCGCCGCGCCTCCTCGACGCCAGCACCGCGCACCGGGTCGATCCGGTCTGGACCTACGGCTTTCCCGAGATGGCGGCGGGTCAGGCCGATGAGATCGCCGCTTCCCGCAAGGTTGCCAACCCCGGCTGCTACCCGACCGGCGCGATCGGACTCTTGCGCCCCTTGGTCGAAGCGGGGCTGATCCCGCGCGACTACCCGGTCACGATCAACGCGGTCAGCGGTTATTCCGGCGGCGGCCGCTCGATGATCGAGGCGCATGACCGCGACGGCGGCCCGGCCTTCGAGCTTTACGGGCTCGGCCTCGAACACAAGCACGTGCCGGAGACCCAGCTTTACGCCGGGCTGTCGCGCCGCCCGATCTTCGTGCCGTCGGTCGGGCATTTCCGCCAGGGCATGCTGGTGTCGGTGCCGCTCCATCTCGACACGCTGCCGGGCAAGCCGCAGGGCGCCGACCTGCACGACGCGCTTGCCGCCTTCTATCGCGGCTGCGACTACGTCCGGGTGGTCGAGCCGGCCGCCGAAGGCAAGCTGGAGCCCGAGGCGCTCAACGACACGAACAGGCTGGAGTTGCGCGTTTACGCCAATGAGGCGCGGCGCCAAGCCATCCTGGTGGCCCGCCTCGACAACCTCGGCAAGGGCGCTTCGGGCGCCGCAGTGCAGAATCTGAGCCTGATGCTCGGATTGGATGCGGCAGTGTCATAACGCAATCGATGTCATTCCGGCGGCCGGCTCCCCCTCACCCTCCCACGCGTCGCGTGGGCCCCTCCCTCTCCCCGCAAGCGGGGCGAGGGACTTGGCGGCTGAGCGGCTCTCCCTCTCCCCGC
>DASYUS010000453.1:0-2161 GCA_036000945.1 Allostellaceae bacterium | reverse complement strand
ACAGAACGCGCCGGCCTTCAAGCACACGGCACCTCCCTCTCAACCCGCCCGAGTATGCTACCGCCCGATGACGAGGGCGAGCGCCATCGCGATGAGGGCCGCCGCGGCGAGCCACAGCGGCACGGCGAGCCGCCGCAGCAGCCGCGTGCGGTGGGCGGCTTGGACGGAGAGGCTGTCGGTGTGGAGGACGACGCCCTCCAGCGACCAGTTGCCGACCAGCCGGTCGAGGCTTCGCAGCAGCCGCGGCATCTCGTCGAGAACCTCGAGCACGCTGTCGATGCGCTCCTTGAGGCGCGCCTCGGGGCCGCGATTGTCGCGCACCCAGGCCTCGACGAGGGGCCGCGCCAGGCTCCAGATGTTGACGCTCGGGTCAAGCCGCCGGCCGATGCCCTCGACCAGCACCATCGTCTTTTGCAGCAGCAGCAATTGCGGCTGCGTCTCCATCTCGAACTGCTCGGTCACCTGAAACAGCTGCGCCAGGAGGCGGGCGATCGAGATCTCGTGCAGCGGGCGCTCGAGGATCGGCTCGCCGATCGAGCGGCAGGCCTGGGTGAAGGCGTCGATCGAACGCCGCTTGGGCACGTAGCCGGCGGCGAAATGCACCTCGGCGACGCGCCGGTAATCGCCGGTGAGAAAGCCGATCAGCATGTCGGCGAGGTAATAGCGCGTCTCGCGGTCGAGGCGGCCCATGATGCCAAAATCGACGACCGCCAGCGCGCCATCGGCCGCAACGAACACATTGCCGGGGTGCAGATCGGCGTGAAAAAAACCGTCGCGGAACACCTGCTTGAAAAACGCATCGGCCGCCTTGCCGAGCAGGTCCCCGATCGAATGCCCGGCGGCGAGAAGGGCGTCGCGCTGGTCGACCCGGATGCCGGCGATGCGTTCGGTCGTCAGCACGGTGCGCCCGGTGCGCGGCCAATCAACCTGTGGCACGCGGAAGGCAGGGTCACCGGCAAAATTCTCGGCGAGCTCGGAGGCGGCGGCGCCCTCGAAGCGCAGATCCATTTCGAGCTGCACCGATTGTACCAAGGTCTCAACCACCTCGACTGGTTTTAGCCGGCGCAATCCCGGCTGCGTCCGCTCGATCACGTGGGCCAGCCAGCGGAACAGGTCCAGGTCGTGGGCAAAGGCGCGCGCGATCCCCGGGCGCAACACTTTGACCGCGACCTCGCGGCCGTCGCTCGTCACGGCGAAATGGACCTGGGCGATCGAGGCGGCGGCGACAGCGGTTTCGTCGAACGCCGCGAACAGCATGGAGAGCGGCCGGCCAAACTCGGCCTCGATCAGGGCGCGGGCCTCTTGCCCGGAAAACGGCGGCAGGCGGTCCTGCAACAGCGCGAGGTCTTCGGCAATCTCGTCGCCCAACAGATCAGCGCGGGTCGCCAGGATCTGCCCCAGCTTGATAAAGCTCGGCCCCATTTCGCCGAATGCTGCGGCGAGGCGCTCACCGGGGCGGCCGGCTGCACCAGGGCCGCGACGACGGATCAGCCGCAACAGTCGGGCCGCTCCGGCGAAGCGGTTGCCGATCGTCAGAGCCGGGAACAGCGCGTCGTGTCGCGCCAGGGTCAGGCCGATCCCGACAAGGCGTGCGAGATGGCGGACGCTGCGAATGATCCCGAACACCGCCCGGGTTCGATCAGAGCCGCCAGGCGGAATGAAGCGCGGCGATGCCGCCGGTCAAATTGCGGAATCGCGCCCGGTCGAACCCCGCCGCGGCGATCCTCTCCGCCAGTTCGCTCTGCGCCGGAAAGCGGCGGATGCTCTCGACGAGGTAGGTGTAGGCGTCGCGATTGCCGGTGACGATCTCGCCGATGAGCGGCAGCAGGTGAAAGCTGTAGAGGTCATAGAGCGGCTGAAGGAGCGGTGCGACCGCCGGAGTGAATTCGAGGCAGAGAAACCGCCCGCCGGGTTTGAGCACGCGTCGCGCTTCGCCGAGCGCCTGGTCGATCCGCGTCACGTTGCGCAGCCCGAATGCGATCGTATAGAGGTCGAACGACCGGTCGGCGAACGGCAGCGCTTCGGCGTCGCCGCACAACCACTCGATCCCGCCGAGAATGCCGTCATCGATCGCGCGGGCCCGGCCGGCCTCCAGCATTTGCGGGTTGGCGTCGCAGACGACGGCCAGGCCATCCGTCAGGCGCGGCATCGCGCGGCGCGC
>DASYUS010000452.1:0-5951 GCA_036000945.1 Allostellaceae bacterium | reverse complement strand
TGAGGCGCGCGACATCGGCGTCGCCGAAGGCGGCGACCCGATCGACCGCGAAATCGGCGAAGGCGGCGCGGAACACCGGGCGCGTCCGCAGCACCGTCAGCCACGACAGCCCGGCCTGGTTGATTTCGAGCGTCAGCCGCTCGAACAATACCGCCTCTTCCGCCGCCGGGAAGCCGTATTCCCGGTCGTGGTAAGGCCCGTGCAGCGGATGGCCGGGGGCGAAGTCGCAATAGGCGGCGCTCATGCCCGCGATATTCGCGGAATGCCGACCCAGGCGCCAGCCTTCGCTAGCCGCGGAAGCTCAGCCAGGGCTCGCTGACGACGATGTAGATGCCGAGCCAGAGCACCGCCGCCACCGCGCTCGTTAGCAACAGTTTGCGCGCCAAGAGCGGGCGTTGCGGCGCGCCGGCAGCGTGGCCGAGATCGTCGGGTTCGGACGGCGTCACCCACAGCGGCAGGACCGCGAACAGCGCCACCCACCACACCAGGATGTAGACGACGATGCCGGTCAGCCAGTTCATGCTCGTGTGCCGATTCCGCAGCTCGACCGACCTTGGTTCCTGCCTCTCTTGTCGTCCCTACGCAAGCAGGGGCCCACTCTTCAACCGCTCGTGCGGCGGCCCGGTGGGTCCCCGCTTGCGCAGGGACGACAATTCAAGGTCACACTTGTTCCAACTCGATGAGGGTGCCGCAGAAATCCTTCGGGTGGAGGAACAGCACCGGTTTCCCATGGGCGCCGGTCTGCGGCTTGCCATTGCCGAGCAGGCGAGCGCCGGCGGCGAGGAGGCGATCGCGGGCGGCGATGATGTCGTCGACCTCGTAGCACAGATGGTGGATGCCGCCGGCCGGGTTCTTGTCGAGAAAGCCGCGCACCGGCGAAGCATCGCCGAGCGGCTCCAGCAGTTCGATCTTGCTGTTCGGCAATTCGACGAACACCACGGTTACACCGTGTTCCGGCAGCTTGTGCGGCGGCGAGACGCGGGCGCCGAGCGCGTCACGGTAGAGCGCCGATGCCGCGGCGAGGTCCGGCACGACGATCGCGACATGGTTGAGGCGGCCGATCATGTAGCCCTCATTCGCATTACTTGACCCGCGGTCATTCCGGGGCGCGGCTGTAAGCCGCGAACCCGGAACCCATGAACACAGGCCTCTGGAATATGGGTTCCGGGTTCGCCGCTGCGCGGCGCCCCGGAATGACGAAGTAGGTGTCAGCGCTCATTCGATTAAAGCCGCACCAGCTGGATCTCGATCAGCGGACGCTTGCCGAAACGCTCGTTGAGCCCGCGGCGCAGGACCCGGCGGGCGGCGTCGCGCAGCGCGTTGTCGTCCTGGCGGAACGGCGCCGGGAGATCCTCCACCGCGTCGGCCAGCGCATCGCGCAGCGCCGCCGCCGGCTCGGCATTCGCTTCGGCGAGGCCGACGAGGCTGATCTGCGGCGGCGCGGCGAGCCGGCCGCGGCGATCGACGACGAGGGTCGCAACGACGCTGCCGTCATTGCCGAGGCGCCGGCGCTGCTGCAAGACGACGCCGCCGATCGGCAGGAGGCTCCGGCCGTCGCTGCCGATCCGGCCGGCCGGAACCTCGTCGACCAGCGCACCGCCGCCGCGATCGAGGCGCACCATGTCGCCGTTCTCGATGACCAGCGCCTCGGGCACCTGGCATTCGCGGGCCAGCTCGGCATGGCCGATCAGGTGGCGGGCCTCGCCATGCACCGGGATCGCCACGCGCGGCCGGATCATTTGGTACATGCGCACCAGCTCGTCGCGGTAGGGGTGACCCGAGACGTGGGTGAAATGGTCCTCGTCGGTCACCACCGCGACGCCGAGCCGCAACAGGGCGTTGTGCAGCCGGCTGATCGCCTTTTCGTTGCCGGGGATGATGCGCGAGGAAAAGATCACGACATCGCCCTCTTCGAGGTCGATGTTGGGGTGATCCTCGCGAGCGATGCGGGCCAATGCCGCGCGCGGCTCACCCTGACTGCCGGTGCAGATCAAGAGGATCCTGTCGCGCGGCACGTAGCCGGCCTCGTCCTCGGTCAGGAAGCGCGGCACATCGGCGAGATAACCGTTGTCGCGCGCCGCCTTCTCCATCCGCCACAGCGAGCGGCCGACCAATGCCACGTCGCGGCCGTGCGCTGCAGCGGCATGGGCGATCGTCGAAAGGCGCGCGACATTGGAGGCAAAGCAGGCCACCGCGACGCGCCCGTCATAGTGCCCGACCAGCTCGGTCAGCGATTGCCGCAGCTCGCCCTCGGAGCGCGAATGCCCCTCCTTCAGCGCGTTGGTCGAATCGCAGACGATCGCCAGCACCCCCTCGTCACCGACCGCGCGCAGCCGCTCTTCGTCGGTCGGCGTGCCGATCAGCGGCTCGGGGTCGAGTTTCCAGTCGCCCGTGTGCAGCACGGTTCCCGCCGAGGTGCGGATCACCACGGCGTTCGGCTCGGGGATCGAATGGGTGAGGGTGATCAGCTCGAGGTCGAACGGGCCGATCGTGAAGCGGCCGGACATCGGCACGGTGTTGATCTCGACCTGGCCGGCGAGCTTCGCCTCGATCAGCTTGGCGCGCAGCAGCGTGGCGGTGAACGGGGTCGCCCAGACCGGGCATTGCAGCTGCGGCCAGAGGTAGGGGATCGCGCCGATATGGTCCTCATGGGCGTGGGTCGCGACGATGCCCAAGAGCTGGTCGCGGCGTTCGACGATGAAGGCGGGGTCGGCCATGATCACGTCGACCCCCGGCTGATGCTCCTCCTCGCCGAAGGTGACGCCGCAATCGAGGATCAGCCATTGGCCGCGATAGCCGTAGAGGTTGAGGTTCATCCCGATCTCGCCGGAGCCGCCGAGCGGAAGGAAATAGAGCGCGTCGGGATCGTGCCGGTCCGAGGGTAGCGCGGCAGGAGGGGTCATTGCTTGCTGTTGTGGCGGTAGATCAGGCGGGCGCCCCACAGCGTCAAGTCGGGGTCGATCGTCTCGATCGATGGGATCGAGCCGGCAAAAAGCGGCGCCAGCCCGCCGGTGCCGATGACCTTCATCGCGGCGTCGAACTCGGCCTTGATGCGGGCGACGAGGCCCTCGATCAGCCCGACATAACCCCAATAGACACCCGATTGCATGCAACTCACCGTGTCCTTGCCGATGACGTGTTCGGTGCGCGCGAGGCGGACGCTCGGCAGCTTCGCCGCTGCCATATGCAACGCGGTCAAGGAGAGGTTGATCCCCGGGGCGATCACACCGCCGCAGTAATTGCCGTCGCGGTCGACGACATCGAAATTGGTCGTCGTGCCGAAATCGACGACGACCAGCGGCCCCTTGTAGCGGTCGTGCGCCCCGACGGTATTGGCGAGGCGGTCGGCGCCGACCTCCTCGGGCCGATCCACCAGCGCCCTGGCGCCGAGCTTTACCCCCGGCTCGCCCACCATCACCGGCTCCGCCTTGAGGTAGTTGCGGCACAAGGTGATCAGGTTGAAGTTGGTCTCGGGGACGACGCTGGCGATCACCGCACCGTCGATTGCGCGGCGCGACAGCCCGTCGAGCGACAGCAGGTGATCGAGCCAGACGACGTACTCGTCGGCGGTGCGCCTGCCGTTTGTCGCGATCCGCCAGCTGCCCTTGAGCGCGGCGCCGTCCCAGATCGCGAACGCGGTGTTGGTGTTGTTGGCATTGATGGCGAGCAGCATGTCAGGCGCCCTCACGCAGCCGGAAATACGTCGCCCGCCGCGATGCGGCGGCGGCCGTCGGCGGCATCCAGCACCAGCGCTCCGTCGCCACCGAGGTCGGCGAAACGACCGGTCAGTGTAGCGCTGCCGAGACGCACGCGGATATCGTCGCCAAGTCCTGCCGCGCGTTCCATCCAGGCGGCGCGAACCGGGGCGAACCCGAAGCGTTGCCAACGCCGGTCCCATCGATCGAAGCGGCGGGCAAAGGCGGTCAGCATGGCCGACGCAGTCACCCCGGAAACCCCCTCTGCAGCTAGTGAAGTCGCGGGATACTCGACGTTTTCGGGCGCTTCCGCGGTGTTCACGCCGACCCCGACCACGACGAACTCTACGTCGCCCGTTACAGCCGTCTCCGACTCCAGAAGGATGCCGGCAATTTTCTTGCCGCCAACCAAGAGATCGTTCGGCCACTTGTAGCGCAGGTCGAGCCGATGGCCGGCGAGGTCGATCAGCGCGTCGCCGAGCCCGAGCGCCGTGACGAAGCCAAGCTGCGCAGCGCGTGTCGCCGGCACGGCCGGCCGCAAGACGAACGACAGATAGAAATTTCCCGGCGGAGAATGCCAGACCCGGCCGCGCCGGCCGCGTCCGGCAGTTTGCTCCCGCGCCCACACCAACGTGCGGTCCGGCTTTCCCGCACGCGCCAGTTCCTTGGCGATGTCATTGGTGCTGCCGACGCGGTCGTAGATGAGAAGTGGGCCGAACCTCGGCACGGGCGACGGCGCGTCGTTCATTTCGCGAACAGCGATGCCGCCGCCGCCTCGGCGCCGCCGACGATAGGGTCGGGCAGGAGGATGAAAAACATCGTCACGACGACGGTGACCGCGAGCACCCATTTCAATTCGGCGGCGATCGGCCGGTCGAAGGAAACGAGCGGCTCGTCGAAATACATCACCTTGACGATGCGCAGGTAATAGAAGGCGCCGACGACGCTGGCGACGACGCCGATCACCGCGAGGCCAACGAGGTTTGCATCGATCGCGGCGAGGAAGACGTAGAGCTTGCCGAAAAACCCGGCGGTCGGCGGAATCCCGGCGAGAGCGAACATGAAGATGCCGAGCGCCAACGCAAGCCCCGGCTGGGTCCGGCCGAGCCCGGAGAGATCGGCGATGTCTTCCAGCATCTGCCCCCTCTGCCGCATGCAGAGGATGACCGTCCAGGTGCCGAGGTTCATGAACAGATAGATCGCCATGTAGACGAGGACGCCGCGGATCCCGGCCGGGGTCGCCGCGGCGAGGCCGATCAGCGCGTAGCCGACATGGCCGATCGAGCTGTAGGCCATCAGCCGCTTGATGTTGGTCTGGGCGATCGCGGCGACCGCGCCGAGGACCATCGACGCCACCGACAAGAACACGATGACCTGGCGCCATTCGACGACGAGGCCGCCGAATGGCTCGACGAGAAAGCGGATGAAGAGCGCGAGCGCAGCGATCTTCGGTGCGACCGAGAAGAACGCGGTCACCGGGGTCGGCGCCCCCTCGTAGACATCGGGGGTCCACATGTGGAACGGCACCGCCGACACCTTAAATGCAAGCCCAACCGCGACCAGGACGAGGCCGATGATCAGCCCGTTCGACGGCTGGGCGCCGCCGCCCAGCGCTTGGGCGAGGGCGGCAAAGCTGGTTGTCCCGGCAAAGCCGTAGATCAAGGAGGCGCCGTAGAGCAGCATCCCCGAGGCCAATGCCCCGAGGACGAAATATTTGAGCCCTGCTTCGGTCGAGCGCACCGAATCGCGGTCGAAGCTGGCGACGACGTAGAGCGCGAGGCTCTGCAATTCGAGCCCGAGATAGAGCGTGATCAGGTCGTTGGCCGAGACCATCACCATCATCCCGGTCGCGGCGAGGAGGATGAGGACCGGGAACTCGAAGCGCGCGATCTGGTGCTCCTCGTTGTAGCGCAGCGCCATGATGATGCCGACGGCCGAGCCGAGCAGCACCAGCGCCTTCATGAAGACGGCGAAGGCGTCGGTAACGAACATGCCGTAAAAGCCGACCCGGCGCGGGACTTCGAACAACCCCGCGAGCGCGAGCGCACCGATGAGCGCCGCAACGGCGAGCCAAGAGACGAGGCGCGCCGACCCCTCGCCGCGGAAGACGCCGACGATCAAGAGGGCCATCGCCGCGCAAGCGAGCGCGATTTCCGGCAGCGCCGGCAGGAGGTCGGGGGGCGCGACGAGGGGCATGCGTCTACCGCCCTTCAATCGCATTCCCGGCGGAAGCCGGGACCCACCCCTCAGCTTGGG
>DASYUS010000451.1:0-2470 GCA_036000945.1 Allostellaceae bacterium | reverse complement strand
GATCAGCTCCGTGAAGCCGAGGATCGCGTTGAGCGGGGTGCGCAGCTCGTGGCTCATATTGGCGACGAACTCGGTCTTGCTACGGTTGGCGAGCTCGGCCTGTTCCTTGGCGGCAAGCAGATCCTCTTCGAACCGCTTGCGCTCGGTGATGTCGACAAACGCCGTCACCACCATCGCCTCCTCGCCGTCATCGGCGTGGAACAGCGCCTTGGTGGTCAAGAGCACGCACGGGTTGCCGGCGCGGTCGACAATCTCCTCCTCGGCCGAGCTCGGCACGGCCTTGCCGGATAAGAGGCGCTCGTCGGCCTCCATCAGGCTGCGCGCCAAGGGCCCGCCATGCGCCTCGGCCGGCCGCTTGCCGATCAGGCGGCTCGCCGGCACCCCGACAAACGCCGCGAACAGCCGGTTGACCAAGAGGTAGCGCCCATCGCGCCCAGTCACGCAGATCATCCGCGGGATGACGTCGATCAGCCGCAGCAACGTCTCGTAGGCCTGCCGCGACCCCTCGGGGTAGCGGCGGTCGGCCTCGCCAACGGCCTCATCGGCCGGGCCGGTCTCGTCGTCGCGGGACGGTGTCCGAGACCGCCCCAGCTGGCCGCGCACCCGGATGCGGAAATCGCGCGGATCGACCGGGGTCAGGATGTGGTCGGCGGCACCGGCGTCGCGCGCCCCCTCGATGCAATCGAATTCGCTCTCGGACCCGACGACGATCACCGGAACAAGAGCACACTCGGGGTCGTCGCGCAGCCGGCCAATAAAGTCGGCGGCTTCGCCCGCGGTACCGGCGGCGCCGAGCAGAATGAGGTCAGGGCAGTTCTCGAAACAAAAGCCGAGAGCCGCGTCGGGCTCGGCGAAGCCCTTCACGACGATTTCATCGCCGAGCGACCCGGCCAGGCGTCCAAGTATCTTCAGATTGGTCACGCTGTCATCGGCGATGACCACCAGTGGCGACGACACGCGCGAACCCCGAGGCTACCGCTTCGCCCATAAGTTTATGCGAGCGGCGCGTTCGGCATACAACCCGACCTGCCGCACAAGCGAAATCAGGCGCAGTTACAAGCCCTTGCGCCATGTCGCCCAAGCGGCGGCCGCGGCCTGGACCGCTGTTCGCCGCCGCGGTGATTCGCAAGATTCTCATAAGCGATAGAACACTTTGGCGTTTTTCAGAAGAACCGGTCGCGCTCGGCGGCGAATAGGCGGGCCAGCATGCGGCTCATCGCGGCGACCAGCGCGCCGTATCGTGTCGGCCGTGGCTATCCGACGGTGATCGTGGGCGGCTCGGGGTGTATTGTGGCGGCGCTGACCGAGGGGAGCAATCGGCGATGAACCGCAGCTACGCAACGCTGAGGGTCGAGGACCGGGGCGACGGGCTCATCGTGCTGACACTGAACCGGCCGCAGGTAGCCAACGCGATGAATACGCAGATGGGGCACGACCTGCTGGCGTTTTTCGAGGCGGTCAACGCTGACCCGCTGGCGCATCGCTGCATCGTCGTGACCGGGGCCGGCGACAAGGCGTTCTGCGCTGGAGGCGACTTGAAGGAACGCCAGGGCATGAGCGATGAGACCTGGCAGGCGCAGCACCTCCTGTTCGAGCGGATGATCCGCGCCTTCATCGGCTGTCCGGTGCCGGTCGTGGGGGCAATCAACGGCGCCGCCTATGCCGGCGGCTGCGAGTTGGCACTGTGCTGCGATTTCCTTTACGCCGCGGAGAATGCCCGCTTTGCCCTGACCGAGGTGACGCTCGGCATCATGCCGGGCGCTGGCGGCACGCAGAACCTGCCGCGCGCGGTCGGCGAGCGCCGCGCCAAGGAGATCATCCTGACCGGGCGCCCGTTTTCGGCGCGCGAGGCCTGTGAATGGGGCATGGTCAACCGGCTGTGCGCCCCCGACAAGCTGCTCGACGAGACGCTGGAGACCGCGCGCCGCATCGCCGACAACGCGCCCATCTCGGTGCGCCAAGCCAAGCACGCGATCCATCACGGGCTGCAGATGAATCTGGCCTCCGGGATGATGTTCGAGATCGAGGCTTACAACCGCATGGTGCCGACCGAGGACCGCCGCGAAGGCATCGCTTCGTTCAACGAAAAGCGCAAACCGCGCTTCAAGGGACGGTGATGTTGAGATGTCATACGCGCGGGTTCAGCAAGAGGCTCGCCGCGGACGGCCCCTCACCCTCCCGCGGCTTCGCCGCGAGTCCCTCCCTCTCCCCGCGGGCGTCCGCCAGTGGGGAGAGGGATAGGGCAAGGGGGGCGGCAGCCTTGTTCGCTGCGGACGCGGTTCCTCTTATCGCCGCCATGATGGCGTCGATCCTCGGTGCGACACGGTGATGACCGAGGCGGACCCGGTGCGCGGGCCGTCGGTGCGCCGCATTCCCGAGGGCGACAATCGCGAGCGCATGACCTGCGCCGAATGCGGCTTTATTCTTTACGACAATCCGAAGATCGTCGTCGGCTCGGTGGCGCGCTGGG
>DASYUS010000450.1:0-3537 GCA_036000945.1 Allostellaceae bacterium | reverse complement strand
CTCCATGCTGGCGCGGGTCAGGGCCATCAGCGCGATCGCGATCAAGACCGGCGGGATTGACATCAGCCCGTCCATGATGCGCATGACGATCGAGTCGACCCAGCGGGTGAAGCCGGCGACGACGCCGATCGCCAAGCCGATCGTCGTGCTGAGCACGGCAACGCTGATGCCGACGATCAGCGACACGCGGGCGCCGTAGATCGTCCGGCTGTAGACGTCGCGGCCCAGCATGTCGGTGCCGAACCAATAGGCCGCCGAGGGCCATTTGAGCCGCTGGATCGGCGCCAGCGCCTGCGGGTCGATCGTGCCGAGCCACGGCGCGAACACCGCCATCCCCGCCATCAGCAGCAGCAGCACGCTGCCGACGACGATCGTCGGGTGCCGCCGCACATAGCGCCGGACGCCGCTGCGAGGCGCCGGCGCGGCGGCGGGAAGGGTGAGATCGCTTTGGACGACGGCCATGCCTAACGCATCCGTTCGTCACCCCCGCGCACGCGGGGGTCCAGGACAACCGGCGCCGTGTCTGGATTCCTGGATTCCCGCTTTCGCGGGAACGACGGATTGACGGGAACGAACATCTCAATACCGGATGCGCGGGTCGAGCAGCGTGTAGCTGAGATCGACCAACAGGTTGACCAGCACGTAGGCACCCGAGAATATCAGGATGATCCCCTGGATGATCGGGTAGTCGCGGCGCAGGATGGCGTCGACCGTTAGGCGGCCGAGGCCGGGGATCGCAAATACCGTCTCGGTGACGACGACGCCGCCGATCAAGAGCGCAACCCCGATCCCGATGATCGTCACGATCGGCACCGCGGCGTTCTTCAGCGCATGACCGATCAGCACCTGCTCGTTCGACAGCCCCTTTGCTTGGGCGGTGCGGATGTAGTCTTGCGCCAGGACGTCGAGCATGCTGGCGCGGGTGATGCGCGCGATCAGCGCAGCGAAGATCATGCCGAGCGCCACGCTCGGCAGGATGATGTGCGACAGAAACGGCCAGAAGCCTCGGGTGATGCTGACATAGCCCTGCACCGGCAGCAGGTTGACCCAGATCGCGAAGACGAAGATCAGGATGTAGGCGAGGACGAAAACCGGCACCGAAAAGCCGAGTACGGCAAACACCATGACCACCCGGTCGAGCCACGATCCGGCGCGCCAGGCGGCGAAGACCCCCATCGGGATGGCCACGACGACCGAGATGATCAGCGTCGAGATGGTCAACGCCGCGGTCGGTTCGAGGCGCTGCGCGATCAGCTGGGTGACCGGCAGGTTGGTGAAGATCGAGGTCCCGAGATCGCCCCGCAGGAGGCGCCAGGTCCACTCGCCGAACTGGATGTAGACCGGCTGATCGAGGCCGAGCGCGGCGCGGATGCGGGCGATGTCGTCGGCCGTCGCGGTATCGCCGGCGATGATCGCGGCGGGGTCGCCCGGGCTCAGGTAGAGCAGGGCGAAAACGAAGATCGCGACGACCGACATTACCGGGATCGTCGCCAGAATGCGCCGCACGATATAGGCAAACATCAGCTCAGCCGACCCAATGCCTTAGACAACCCGTTTTCAGTCCCTGCACTCCGCAAACGCCGCTCCCTCGCAAGACGCATGCCGGCCCGCCTCAGCGCGCCGCGGGGACCGCGAGCGCAGGCGGTGCCAGTCGGCCCCTGACGAGGCGGCCGAGATCGATCAACGGGCGTTCGATCACAACGTGAATGACCAGCCCTGCCAAAACATTGGTGGTCAACACCGCCCACCACGGCAGGCCGTAAATCGCCAGCGTGTAGGTCAGCGGCGCGTGGATCGCATAGAGGCCGTACCCTGCCCGGCCGATCAGCGCGAGCGGGCCCAACCCGGCCAGCCGGGCATTGTCC
Organism: Allostellaceae bacterium; assembly: GCA_036000945.1. Lineage (GTDB taxonomy): Bacteria > Pseudomonadota > Alphaproteobacteria > ATCC43930 > CGMCC-115725 > DATARH01. The sequence continues at coordinate 1,672 of DASYUS010000450.1, read as the reverse complement.
ATCGCAACGATCAAGATGCCGACGCCGAGCGCGAAGCACAGCTTGCGCAGCTCGGCCAATGCCAACACCGCGGGCGGCGAGGTCAGCGCCAGCACCAATCCGAGCGCCACCCAGGCGATAACGATCCACCACAGTCGGCCGGCACAGGCGCGGGAGAAGGCGGGGTTGACGAAGGCGACGCCGAGCCACCAATAGGGCAGGTATCCGAAGATGCTGCCGTTCTGCCACCAGCCGTAAAAGCCGCCGCCGACGCCTTGCCCGAGCATCGCCAGCGAGGCCAGAAAGAGCCCGCCGCAGGCATACCAGACGACCCGCTCGCGCCCGCGCCAAACCAGCCCGGCAAAGGCCGCCGCGTATAGGAGATACAGCACGATCTCGACCATGACGGTGGCGAGCGGGGCATTGCCGAGAAACGAGCAGGCGTAGACGCCGGGGTAGAACGCCGGCAGCACCAGCGCCTTTGCCGCGATGCAGCCGAGATCGATACCCTGCGTCCCGCTCAGCGCGGCGGCGGCTGTCGGCGCCTGCCGCATCGCCAACGCGAACCCGACGAGCCCGGCGACGATGGCGATGTAATAGAGCGGTACGATCCGGAAGAAGCGGCGCACCCCGTAGCCGGTCATCGCACCGGCGCCGGGAAGCCGCAAGCCGGCGCGGTGGATGCAATAGCCGCTCAGCACGATGAAGCCAAGCACGGCGGGATGCAGTTCCCCGACCGGCTGGAACACCGCCGCGACAAGCCGCGCGCCGCGGGCGATCCACCACGGCACCGCCTCCGGACCCTGGACAAAGACGCTCCACGGGATCAGATGGGCCAGCACTACCCACAGCGCAAACAATGCCCGCAGCACGTCGATGCCGTCGGAGCGGTCGCGCCGCAGGGGGTCGCGCTGAAGATTGCTCGGCGCCGCAAGCAGCCGCCTGGCGCCTTCCCCCCGCCTCCAATGCGCCTGCATCGCCCCGACCGGCCGCCCCTTCAATGCCGCCCGCATCATAGCAATCGCGCGGGACAAACGCTTGTGCCATGTTTGGCGCCGCCCCGCGAAAGAGCCCGACATGACCGACGGCAACGACATCGTCTATCTATCGGCAACTGCGCTCGGCGATGCCTATCACCGTCGAGCCCTGTCGCCGGTCGAGGCCACAGCGGCATTGTTCGCCCGGCTCGACGCGCTCGAACCGAAGCTCAACGCCTTCTGCGTCGTCGATCGCGACGGCGCCGCTGCCGCCGCCCGCGCATCGGAAGCCCGCTGGCGGCGCGGCGAGCCGCTGAGTGCGCTCGACGGCGTGCCGGCGACGATCAAAGACCTCGTGCTGATGCAGGGGTTCCCGACGCGGCGCGGCTCGCGGATGATCGAGCCGGTACCGGATGGCGAGGACGGCCCAGCCGTCGCGCGGCTCAAGGAGGCCGGGGCGGTGATTCTCGGCAAGACGACGAGCCCCGAATTCGGCTGGAAGGCGATCGGCGACTCGCCGCTGACCGGCATCACCCGCAACCCGTGGAACCTCGACCGCACGCCAGGCGGCAGCAGCGCTGGCGCCGCCGCCGCCTGCGCCGCCGGGATTGCCCCACTGCATGTCGGCAGCGACGGCGCCGGTTCGATCCGCATTCCGGCTTCCTTCACAGGCATCTTTGGGATGAAGGCGACCTTCGGCCGGGTCCCGGCCCATC
>DASYUS010000449.1:0-7730 GCA_036000945.1 Allostellaceae bacterium | reverse complement strand
GGGATGGAGGCCTCGGGCACCGGTAACATGAAGCTCGCTCTCAACGGCGCGCTGACGATCGGTACCCTCGACGGCGCCAACATCGAAATCCGCGATCGCGTCGGCGCCGAAAACATCTTCATCTTCGGTCTCCTCACCGCCGAGGTGGCGGAGCTGCGCCGGGCGGCACTCGACGGCGGGCGCGAGATCGCACCGTCACCGGCGCTCTCCGAGGTTCTGGAGACGATCGAAAGCGGGGTCTTTTCGCCGGGCGAACCGCAGCGGTTCGCGATGTTGACCGACCGGCTGCGGCGCAGCGACGACTACATGGTCGTCGCCGATTTCGACGCCTATTGGCAGGCGCAGCGCAAGGTCGACGAGTTGTGGCGTGATCCCGCCCAGTGGACTGTGCGCTGCATCCGCAACATCGCCGGCATGGGCTGGTTCTCGGCAGACCGGGCGATCGGCGAATACGCCAAATCGGTGTGGCGCGCGAGCTTCTAGGGAGGGGCCTGACGTTGATCCGGATCAATGCAGGGGAGGGCGCCCGGTGCATACTGCTGCGGTCAACATGCCGGAGAACCAGCCATGATGCATTGGTGGTGGGACAGCGGCGCGCTGCCCTGGTTCGGGATGATTCTCGGGCCGTTGATAATGTTCGGCGGGCTGGCGCTCGCTGTCCTGGTCGTCGTCTACCTGGTTCGCGCGCTTGGCCCCGGCCCGACCCGGCCTGACCCCGAGCGATCGGCGCTCGATATCCTGCAGGAGCGCTTCGCCAGGGGCGAGATCGACCGGGCGGAGTACGAGGATCGCAAGCGGACCCTCTCGGCCTCCTGAGCGCCAGCGGCGCTGCCGCTACTCCGCAGCGATGCGCGCCGTCGCGGCGGTGGCGAAGTAGCGCGCCCCGGCGGCGCGCTGGTTCTCGTAGATCGAGCCCTGGTGCTCGGCCGGCGGCAGCGGGAGGCGCACAGGCACCGGGGCGAGGCGCGGTTCGGGAGTCGGGACCCCGGCCAGCAGCAATTCGTCGAATTTCTCGATGCCGTCCTTGAAGCCGAGGAGTGGCCAGGCATCGGCGACGCGGTACTGGAACAGGAGGAAGCGCCGTTCGCGGCCGGAGAAATTGGTCGCGGAGCCGTGCACCGCGCGCACGTGGTGCACCGTCACCGCCCCCGCCTTGCCGAGGCACGGCAGCGCCCGCGACAGGTCGATGTCGCAGCGCGTCGGGTCCATCGCGCCGCAAAACCGTCGATCCGGCCCGTGGTGGTCATAGATCGGGCCGCGGTGGCTGCCCGGCACCACCATCATCGGGCCGTTCTCCATATCGACATCGTCGAGCATGATGCCGACCGCTGCGAGATCGTCGTTGGTGTGCGGATAGAATGCCCAATCCTGGTGCCATTCGACCGGGGCGCCGTAGCCGGCCGACTTCATGTTGAGCTTGCCGGTATCGAACCGCACGCTGCCCCACAGATCCTTGAGGATCGCAACGATTTTCGGGTTGCGGCTAGCGCGGAAATAGGCCGGGTGGATGTCATGCGGCTTCTTCAGGCGGCGCACCCGCGGCTCCGCCGGGGAGTGAGACTCCTCCAGATCGTAGACATCGTCATTGGCGCTGACCCGGGCCGCGCCGGCGACGAATTCGTCGGTGACGCGGCGCAATTCGTTGATCTCGGCGGCGGTGAAAACCTCGGGCACGACGATGAAGCCGTCGCGGTCGTAGGCGGCGCGTTGCGAGTCGGTCAGCATCGATGGTGCTCCTTTCAGCTCTTCTTTTGCGTCAGCCCGGCGCGGCGCGCCAGCACTGCATGTACCGCGCCGACATCCTCTCCGCCATAGCCGAGTGCGTCGGCCTCGTCGTAAAGCGGCGCGGCGGCCGCCAGCAGCGGCGTATCGACGCCGAGCGTGCGGGCAAACTCGGCGATGATCGCACTGTCCTTCTGCAGCACATGCATCGTCGCGGTCGGCGGCGTGTAGACGCCCTTCGCCATCATCGGCCCACGTAACTCGAAGATGCGCGAGGTGCCGGCGCCGCTGCCGATCACCTCGAGGATGCGCTCGGCGTCGAGCCCGGCCTTGACCCCGAGGACGATCGCCTCGGCGGCGGCGGCGTTGTGCACCGCGACCAGGAGGTTGGCGACGAACTTCATCCGGCTGCCATTGCCGAAGGCGCCGAGATAATGGCTGACCCGGGCGAACCCGGCGAAAGCGTCGCGGCATTTTTCGAAGGCGGCCTCGTCGCCGCTGGCGTAGACCGCGAGGTCGCGCGTTACCGCCTGCGCGCCGGTGCCAGACAGCGGACAGTCGAGCAGCGTCATGCCGGCGGCGGCGAGCCGGTCGTGCGCCACCTGTTTCGCCTCGATCGGCAAGGTGCTGGCCTCGATGACAATGAGCCCGCGACGCGGCTGTGACAGCAGGTCCGTCACCGTCGCCTCGAGCGCCGCCACGCTCGGCAGGGAGGTCAGCGCGATTTCCGCATCGCGTGCGGCGTTGGCAGCCGAAATGCGCTCACCGACCCCATCGCCGGCCAGCAGCCGCCGCTTGCCGGGATCAACGTCAAAGCCGCTGACGGCAAAGTCCGCCGCCAGCAGGTTGCGCGCGATCGCCCCGCCCATGATGCCGAGGCCGATGACCGCAACGCTTTTCTCGGCCATCACCGACATCCCCTTACGTCATTCCCGCGAAAGCGGGAACCCAGGGGCAACCGCACGGTCGCTCGCACTGGACCCCCGCTTTCGCGGGGGTGACGTAAGAATGATGCAGCCAGACGCACGCCAGGCCCTCAGCCCTGCAAAATCGGTTCGCCGCGCATGTATTTGCCGCGGCAGAACAGAAGCGTCGGCTTGTCGGTGTACGCGAAGCGCTCGACATGGCCGATGAAGATGATGTGGTCGCCGCCATAATGGCGAAACTCGTTGCGGCATTCGAAATGCGCCGCCGCCCCGGTGATGACCGGCGCTCCCGACTCGGGAATGATGTGGTCGACGTCGATGAACTTGTCGTCGCTCTGCTTGGCGAACTTGTTTGACAGGTCGATCTGGTCATAGGCCAGGATGTTGACGACGAAATGCGTGCTTTCCTGAAACGCCGGCAGGCTCTGCGCATAGAGCGAAGCGCTCCACAGCACCAGGGGCGGGCTCAATGACACCGAGGTGAACGAGTTGGCGGTCATCCCATGGTGTTTGCCGTCGCGGTCGCGCGTCGTGATGATTGTCACCCCGGTGGCGAACGAACCGAGTGCGTTGCGCAGTTCGCGGGTGTTGAAGCCCTCGGCCGAGGTGCTGTGCACCGTCGCCTGATGGCTGCCCGGAAGATCTTGTGCCACGGTGGTGCCTCGCAGCTCTCGTTTACAGCGTCGCGTCGGGCGACAGGCCGAGCAGGACGCGGCCGAACAGGGCGCCGTTGATGTCCCAGTTGAGGACGTAATGCGCGTTGGCCGCATGCACGTCGCGGAAGGCGCGCTGCAACGGGTTTCTTGCATAGATCGCGCCGCCGCCCGTTGCCTGGAACAGCACATCGACCGCCCGGGTGCAGAGCGTCGCCGCGTAGGCGCCGTCGCGGCGATAGCGGGCGCGCTGTTCGAGGCTCGGCAGGCCGCCCTCACTGACGATGCGGGTCGCCTCCTCGCAATCGCTCAGCATCACCGCGCGCGCCGCGTCGGTAATCGCGGTCGCGTCGGCGAGATGGATCTGCAGGGTGACGAAATCGGCGAGGTTGCGGCCGGTGTAATAGCTGGTGCGGGTGCGCATCGTCTCCATGAAATAGGCGATCGCCCCCTGGGCGATGCCGAGCGACACGCCGGCGATGCAGAAGGCGAAGAGGCTCACCGCCGGCAGCTGATAGAGCACCGACGGGTTGACCTTGCTGCCGGGGTTGGGGCCGCCGGTGATCTCCCGGACGGCGACGCTGCGGTATTCGGGCACGAACACGTCCTCGACCGCGACGTCCTTGCTGCCGGTGCCCGAGAGGCCGATCACCTGCCAGGTGTCGATGATCGTGTAGTCCTTCGCCGGCAGGAGGAAGATGCGCGGCTCGGTGACGCCCTCCTCCTCGTCCTGCATGATCGCGCCGATCAGGTTCCAGGCCGCCGGGTCGACGCCGCTCGAAAACGGCCAGCGGCCTGAGAGGCGATAGCCGCCCGGCACCTTTTTGGCGCGGCCGCGCGGAAAGATCAGCGCCGAGCCGATCAGATTGTCGGGGGATTCGCCCCAGACTTCGTCCTGCGCCTGTGGCGGCCACATGCCCAAGAGCCAATGATGCGCCGCGAGATTGGCCAGGACCCAGGCGGTCGAGCCGTCGCCGCGGCCGATCGCCGAGACCAGTTCGACGATCGAGCGAAACGGCAACTCGCTGCCGCCGACCCGCTTCGGCTGCAGGATGCGGAAGAGGCCGCTGTCGTGCAGCTCGGCGATCGTCTCGTCGGGCATCCGGCGCAGTTCCTCGGTGCGGCCGGCGCGCTCGCGCAGGACCGGGACGAGCGCTTCGGCTCGCGCCAAGAGCTCGGCGAAACCCGGCGGGTCGCCGGCGCCCCGCTCTGTTTGCCTTTTCGCCTCGGCCATCGCAGCCCCTCTTTCCGCCGCCGGCGCCGGCCTCACGCCCCGCCGCCAGCCATTCTAGCCACCGCGTCAACATTTGTCTGCGCCCCGACGCTCGGCGTAGTGTCGGCTGCAACGAGGGGAGCGGCAATGATCTACATGGTCGAAATGGATTTCGCGCATCCCGAGCGCGAGGCGGAATGGCATGCCTGGTATCTCGCTCATATCCGGGTGCTGCTGACCGTGCCGGGATTTCGCGCCTCGCAGCGCTTCAAGGCGATCGTCGCCACGCCGGCGCCGTATCTCGCGCTGCACGAGGTTGCCTCGGCGGCGCTGTTCGACAGCCCGGCCTACCGCTCTCGCGGCGGCCCGGCCTCGACCGGCGAGTGGCGGGCGCTGCAGAGCAACTGGCACCGCAACCTCTTGGCCGGAATCGAGGAAACCCCGGAGGTGCCGCCCGAGGCGCATGTGCTGGTGCTGCATGATGCGCGTGATGCGGCCGTGCCCGAGGGGATCGCCGTCACCTGGCTGCGCGGGGTCGGGCTCGACCGCACGATCGGCGAATGCGGGCTGGCGGTGGTGCCCGATCCGGCGCCACTGATCGACCTCGCCCGTGGCGACCCGCGGGTGCGCCTCTACCGTCCGATCAGCAAGAAAATCCGCGCCACTGACCCGGCGGGTTGAGCAAAGCGGTAGCGCTCGGCGGCGCGACGCGGCAACATACCGGGCAAGCGGCGCCGCCGGTGATACCGCGGCAAGCCGAGCGGCTTTTAGGGAGGGTACCAGATGACGCAATATCGCCTGATCTCCGCCGATTCGCATGTCAACGAGCCACCCGATCTGTGGGCAACGCGGGTCGACAAAAAGTATCGCGAGCGGGCGCCGCGGCTGGCGGTCGACATCCCCGGCAAGGAGGGCGCCTATTTCCTCTATGAGGGCTATGCGCCGCACCCGATCGGCATCGGCTTCGGCGCCGGCAAAACGCCGGAAGAACTGAAGACGTTCCTCACCCAAGGGACCTATGCCGATGCCCGTCCCGGCGGCTGGGACCCGGCGGCGCGCAAGCCGGACAACGCGGTCGACGGGGTCGAGGCCGAGGTGCTCTATACGACGCTCGGGTTCCGCATCTTCTGGCTGAAAGACCCCGGGCTGCAGGCCGATTGCTTCCGCGTCTACAACGACTGGCTGGCCGAATTCGTCGCCTACGACCCGAAGCACATGGCCGGCCTCGCGATGATCTCGCTCTACGACCCGAAGAAGGGGGCGAAGGAACTCGAGCGCTGCGCCAAGATGGGGCTGAAGGGCGCGATGATCTGGTGCTCGCCGCCGCAGGAGCAGCCCTACAGCTCCGACATCTATGACCCGTTCTGGGCCGCCGCGCAGGAACTGAAGATGCCGATCAGCCTGCACGCGATCACCGGCATGGGCGTCGAGAGCCAGTGGAACTGGGCCGAGCGCTACATGCGTTCGACCGTCCTCTCGCACGAGGTCGAGAAGTCGTTCAGCGTCCTCATCTTCTCCGGCGTCCTCGACCGTTTCCCCAACCTGCAGATCGTCTCAGCCGAGAACAATTGCGGCTGGATCCCCTATTTCCTGCAGCGCATGGACCGGTTCGCCAGCCGCTCGACCAGCTTGGGCATAAAACTGAAACCCAGCGAGTATTTCGCGCGGCAGATGTGGGCGACCTATATCTTCGACTATGTCGGGGTGCAGAGCCGCCAGTTCATCGGTGTCGACCGGATGATGTGGTCGTCGGACTACCCGCACCAGGCCTCTTCATGGCCCAATTCGCAGGAGGTCGTCGCCCGCGATTTCGCCGATGCCAGCGCCGAGGACATCTTCAAGATCACCCGCGGCAACGCCGCCCGGCTGTATGGGTTTGACGCGTAGCGTGGTCACGATCCCGGCGGAGGCGGGAGTGTGCCTAACAACCTGTCATTCCGGGGCGCCGCGCAGCGGCGAACCCGGAACCCAGATTCCAGAGGCCGGTGTTCATGGGTTCCGGGTTCGCAGCCTGCGGCTGCGCCCCGGAATGACGGTGTTTTGGACTTAGGCGAAGCTTTGGCGGAGGCCGGGATCCATCGATCCGCTGCTGCAGCGGCTGAAGGATGGGTCCCGGCCTTCGCCGGGAACCCATTCCAGGGGACCGCCAAATGATCGAGAAGACCCTCGATATCCCGACCGCCGATGGGCGGATGGAGACCTTCATCACCCATCCCGAAGAGGGCGGGCCCTTTGCCCCGGTCGTCGTCTACATGGATGTCTGGGGCCTGCGCGAGGAGCTCTACGACATCGCCCGCAAGATCGCGGTGGTCGGCTATTATGCGCTGCTGCCCGACCTCTATTACCGCCAGGGCCGCATCCGCCACCAATGGCGCGACCCCCAGGGGCGGATGATCTCGCTGCACAACCTCGACCCCGAACGGCAGGCGCAGGTCCGCGCTCCATTGCAGAAATTGTCGGACGCGATGGTGGTGGCGGACAGCGGCGCGATCCTCGACTTCATCGACCGCGACGAGAATGTGCGCCCCGGCCCGGTCGGCTCGATCGGCTACTGCATGGGCGGGCGCCACGTGATTTGCGTTTCGGCGGCCTATCCCGGGCGCTTCACCGCCGCGGCGAGCCTGCACGGGACCCAGCTCGTCACCGACCGTGAAGGGTCGCCGCACCGCCTCGCGCCGAAGCTGCGCGTCGAACTCTATTGCGGCTTTGCCGAGAAGGACCCGAACGCGACGCCGCCGATCCGCGCCGCGCTCGCCGAGGCCTTTGCCGGCTGCCCGGTCGACTACCGCCCGGCGCTGCACGCCGGCGCCGAACACGGCTACGCGCTCCCCGACCGCGACATCCACGACAAACAGGCCGCCAACCGCGATTGGGAGAGGATCTTCGCGATGTTCCGCCGCCGGCTTGCGGTGCCGTAGCGGCGCGTGTCTCGAAGCTTTCAAACGAAAGGCGAACACAATGAACATTCTTCGTATGTCTGGCATCACGCTGTTGGCGTGCGCGGTTCTGACAGGCAACGCTGCCGCCCAGCAGAAAACCCTGAAAGAGCAACTCGCCGGAGCTTGGACGCTGGTCTCGTGGGACGTTACAGCCAAGGACGGCACCAAGCGGCAGGACTTCGGCCCCAATCCGAAAGGCACCCTTATCCTCGACGCCAGCGGGCGATACGCGGTCGTTCAAAGTCGCCCCGACCGCCCGAAATTCAAAGTCAGCGAC
>DASYUS010000448.1:0-4165 GCA_036000945.1 Allostellaceae bacterium | reverse complement strand
GCCATGTCGAGCACCTCGGCGCACCATGGCGCGCCGGCGCCGGCGATGCCGACGCCGAGCGAGTCGGCGATGAAGGTCTTGGCTGCGCCGCGCGCCGCGGCCGGAATTTCGCCCGCCGCTGCTCGCGCGAGATGCGCAACGATCTTGTCGACGACCGGGTCCTGGATCATACCCCCACCCCAGCCCTCCCCCGCCAGCGGGGGAGGAGGCAATCCGACGCCGCATCAATCCCCTCCCCCGCAAGCGGGGGAGGGTTAGGGTGGGGGTGACTCAATCGATCGCCGCGTGCACCAAATTGGCGATGCGGTCGAGGCGGGCGGAGTGCCACGGGTCCGTCTGCATATAGTTGCTGAGGTAGGTGAACGACACGCCGCTCGTCGGGTCGGCCCAGGAATAGGAGGTGCCGGCGCCGCCGTGGCCGAAGGTCTCGGGTGCACCAATCGAGCCGAGGCCGCGGATCTTGTCGCTGTCGCCGCGGACATGGGGTCCGAGGCCGCGGTGCATCGGGATGCCGCCCATCGCATCGTCGCCGCGCTCGCCGGTGTGGCTCTTCGTGACGTAGCTGATGAGGCGCGGCGAGAACATCCGCACATTGCCGAGGCGGCCCCGGCCGAGCAGCATCTGGTAGAACGCGGCCATGCCGCGGGCCGTCGCATAGCCGCCGCCGCTCGGCATGCCGGCGGCCTTGAATTCCGCCGAGTTGTCGCGCTGCTCGGCGGCGTAGGTGTCGGCGCAGCGCCCTTGCTGCGCTGCCGGCACGCCGACGAAGATATCGCCGGCGAGGCCCATTGGCGCCAGCACCTTGTCGCGGATCACGTCGCGGTAGTCCTCGCCCGTCACCGCCTCGATCACCATCGCCTGGGTCAGATGCGCGGCGCGCGGGTGGTATTGCAGGCGGCTGCCCGGCGTCCAGTCGAGCGAGAAATCGCACACCTCGGCGCGCATCCGCGTGTGGTCGGTCCAGGTCGCCGGCGTCACGTCGCCCGAGGGGAACCCGCCCTGGTGCGTCATCACCTGATGCAACGTGATGTCGCCCTTGCCACGCGCGGCAAACTCCGGCAGGTGGTCGCTGATCTTGTCCATGAACGACAGGCGGCCTTCCTCGACCAGCGCCCAAACCGCCGAACTGGTCAAGACCTTGGTCTGGCTGAACAGCAGGAACAGCGTGTCGCCGCTCGCGGGGGTGCGGCCGCCTTCGGTCTTGGCGTCGCCATAGCTGCGGTAGAGGGCGAGCTGGCCGTTGCGCGCCAGGGCGATCTGCGCGCCCGGATAGCGGCCCTCCTCGATGTGCGACCGGATCAGGTGATCGAGATGCTCCAAAGGCTTCAGCGCAAAGCCGAGCGCCTCGGGGTTGCTCGACGGCAGCGGGTAATCGGGCATGGTCAAGGCCTCCTCGTCACGTCGTTCCGAGCGCAGCGAAGCAATCTCGCGCCGCCGGGCTCATTCCACCGAGATTGCTTCGTCGCTGCGCTCCTCGCAATGACAACCTCAGCCGAGGGCGGCGAGGCGCGCCAGGGCGGCAGTATCGGCGAGCGTGTCGAGCGCGAGGATCGCCGCACGCAACTCGCGGCTGCGCGCCTGCCCGAGCACCGGCACCGCCAGCGCATTGAATTTTGCCGTGACGCGCCTGCCCTGGTCGGCGATGTCGGCGCTGGCGATGCCGGCGTCGTGGCTGGCGCGCAGCGTGCGGCCGTCGCGCAGGGTGACCTTGAGCTCGGCGCCCGCCTCGGGCAGATCGTCGCGGAAATCGAGTTCGAGCCGCTCGCGCAACGAGACCAGCGCCGGGTCGGTCGCGGTGGCGACGCTGTAGCTGGCAAGGCCGGCGGTGTCGACCCCGGCCAGCGCCATCGCCACCGTTTGGCGCAGGCTGAACTTGGCCTCGAGCCCATCGGTCGGCGCCTGGATGTTGCAGATGCGGCTCGACCCGCGGTTGACCGACAGCGTCAGCGCGGCGATCTGCTCGGGTCGCATGTCGTTCTGCTCGCGCAGCGCCCGGCCGCATTCGATCGGCGCGTGGGTCATGTAGCAGGCGGCGTGGTATTTGAAGAGGTTCACCAGGATGTACCAGCCGCCCGGCGGCTCGGCGAGCGCCGCCTCGGGCGCGAAATTGGCGCTGTGCGTCAGGGCGAAGCCCTGCTCGCATTCGACGAGGTCAGGCCGGCTGGAAAACCCGCGCGCCGCGAGACGCGCCGCCAGAAGCCCGTTCTGCGCGGCCTTGCCGGCGTGGAACGGCTTGCACATCGAGCCGAATTGCGATTTGAGCCCGGCCGCCTGAGTGCCGGCAATGCCGAGCGCCTGCGCCGTCCGGTCGGCGTCGAGGCCGAGGAGGCGGGCGCAGGCCGCCGCCGCACCGAAGCAGCCGACCGTGCCGGTGGCGTGGAAGCCGCGGCCGTAATGGCCGGGCCTGAGCGCCATGCCGATCCGGCAAGCGGTCTCGTAGCCGGCGACAAAGGCGCCGATCACCTCGCGCCCGGAGCTGTGCTGCTGCTCCGCGAGCGCCAGGAGGCCGGGCAGGATCGCCACCGACGGGTGGCCCGGCATCGCCAGGTTGACGTCGTCGTAATCGAGTGCGTGGCCGATCGCACCGTTGACCAGCGCCGCCGCAAGCACCAGCAGGCGAGCCTCGTGACCGATGACGCTCGCCTGCTCCGTGCCGCCCGTCTCGGCCAGCTCGTCGAGCAGAATGGCGACCAGCGGGTCGGCGGCACCGGCGAGCGCCACCCCGTAATAATCGAGGACGCATTGCCGCGCCAATTCCCGCACCGCCTCGGGCAGCGCGTCGTAAGTCATCGCGCATGCCTGCGCGGCGAGAGTCCGTGTCAGGCCGTCGGTCCGCGAATCGCCATCCATCTGTTTCTCCTCGGCACAAGATTACCAGCCAAGCCGGCCCCTCACCCCGGCCCTCTCCCCACAAGCGATCGCAAGCGGGAGAGGGTTGGGGTGGGGACTGACGCGGCTTCCGCCGTCACGGTGCCGCGAGGCGGAAGCCGGCGAGGCCGTCGCGAGCGATCTCGCCGGGCAGTTCGGTCTCCCAGCGCAGATAGGCGCGCATCGCGTCCGCGTTGCCGGCATGGCGGTCGTGGTTCCAGAAGATCGTGTCGATGCGGTCGGCGTCGGCCGGGTCGTCGGGCGAGGCGACAAACGGGGGGGCCGCCGCGCGCCAGGCGGCAACCCCGCCTTGCACCAGCGCGACCGGCCCGGCGGCGATTTCCGCCAGATCGGCTGCCGCCAGGGTCCCGACGGCTTCTTCCTCGGCAAAAACCGCAATGCGGCGGGCGTGCAGGACCCTTGCCGGCAGGCGGTCGAGGCGCGGACGGATCGCCCACACCGCATCTTCAGGGTGCGCCGTGCGGTACGATGCGCTCGCTCCGACGAAGACGCAGGCGGCGCCGTCGTTGAGCCAGTGCGCCGTTTCGGCAACCCCGATCGCCAGCGCGTCGGGAAGCCGCACGGGCTCGGCATCGGTGCCGGTGGCAAGCTTGGCGCCGTCGAACGGTCGGTCGAGAACGACCGCGTCCCAGCCCATCTGCAGGAGCCATTGCGCGGTCATCACCGCGCGGGCGCCGGCATCGTCGATCAGCACGAGCCGCGCGCCGCGTGTCCCAACCCAGCGGTCGATCGCCTGCACCAGCTGGCCGCCCGGCGCCGAGACCGACCCCGGCAAATGCCCGGCGGCGAACTCGTCGGGCGTGCGCACGTCGAGGAGGAAGGTGGTGCGCCGGTCGGCCTCGTTCCGCCAGGCGTCGAGCGTCGCCTGGTCGATCGAGCGGACGCCGAGCCGCGCGGCGACCGTCCGCGCGCGGCCCTGCGCCTCGGCGATCGCCGCCGGGCTCGCCGGCCTGAGCGCCGTCGTCATGCCGTGTTCGAGGTCGAGCCCGGCGAGCCGCCAGCCCTGCGTGCCGCCTTCGAGCGAGGCCACCCGGTTCGGCACACCGGCGGTGACCAGCGACTGCGCGCCGATGATGCCGCGCGTGCGCCCGGCGCACGACACGACGACGAGCGCGTCGGGGTCCGGCACCAGATCGGCGAAGCGCAGCACCAGTTCGGCGCCCGGACAGGTGATCGCGCCAGGCACATGAAACCGCGCGTATTCGTCGAGCGGGCGGCTGTCGAGCACCACCACCTTCTCGCCGGCGCGGCGCCGCCGGTCGAGCTCGGCGGCCGA